>JAZUCR010000548.1:0-17146 GCA_045639225.1 Victivallales bacterium | reverse complement strand
CAGCACCCGGTAATTGTTTTTCCGCGCCAGTTTCAAGATCTCATAACCCTCTCGCAGCGAATTCAAACCTGCCTCGTCGATGATGATATACGACCGTTCCGGAGGCTTTTTCGGAGTCAAAAGGAAGCTCGCAACCGTCTGCGATTGCTCGAATCCTTCTTGCTTCAAAACCTCCGTTGCGGAGTTGGTCGGAGCCACCACAACGATGTTTTCCACGCCTCCGGAACGCAGTCCGCGGCAGAACTCCTGAAGCGTCGAAGTCTTCCCGGCACCCGCCACTCCGCGGAACAAATTGAACCGATCCGGAGACGCTAACAGCCCCGTAATCAGTTCCGCTTGAGCCTTCCGCGAATCCTCATCCGGGAACGGAACGAAGCCCGGAGCGACCGGTTCAAAAATGCCTTTCTGGTCTTCCACAGACTCAATCGAACGGGTCTCCCGCTCGATCACTTCCTCGGGTGAATAGAACGGATTGACCGCTTCTCCGCCGAGGTTTTTGAGTTCCGGCAGGTCACTCAAAATCCCTTTCAGTTCGCCCAGATCGAACGATCCAAGCGACGTGTTCAGGACTTCGGCCAGCAGTTTATCCTGCGTGACCACGCTTTCACGTTCGAACAGTCCGGCAGCCGCTTTACGGATCGCTTTGATGATTTCATCACGACTCAAACGATGGATTTTTGCGTTCGGTTTGACCAGTGCTTCCAGTTGTTTCAGCTCATCTTCCGATAGTTGTTTCAGCTGCTCAGACCGCACCGTTTCACGGGTGGATGTCAGCATTTTTGCCGACCGTGTGGAGTTGGAAATCGCGTTGTTTTCCGACAGCGTCGGCATCCGTCCGTGCTCGGCAATGAATGCCGCTTCGGCCTCCTCAATTTGTTTCCGACGCTTCGAAAAACGCTCTATCACTTCAGGTGGAACCCCCGCCAGATCGAACCACAGGACATTCTGTTTCCGATCCAGAACTGGGGTCAATTCATACCCGAGTTCCCGGCATTTCCGGGCCAATGCGTTATGATAAACCTTTCCCGCATACCGGATCGCCTTGCACATTTCGAGCGTCTCAAGCGCCTTGTATTGACCGTCTGCATTCGTCACATTGCAGACCACATTATGGGTATGCAGCTGGGGATCCAGAGCCCGGCTGGTGTCGTGCATGAACTCCGCATAAATCAGCTTTCCGGTGTTCTCGTGATTGTTGGTCCGGACGTTTTCACCATGTCGGATCCGGACCGCCGCAAGCGCTTCCAATTCGCCCATTGCCTCCCGGACTGCTGCCTGATGAGCGACAGTCAAACGATCGTCGAACAGAGCCATCACCGACACGGATTTTGGTGCTGAAACTTGAAAATCGAAGAACCGAGGACCGCCCGAAACCTTTTTCGGAGTGAGGTTGTTCCCAGTCGCCGGATCAATGTTCCGCTGAAACAAACTGAACACGGAAGTGGTGACTTCCTGACCCGCCAGACCGAAATTTTCAGCCAACGAACCGCGCCAGAACCCGACCACTTTTTCGTGTTCGGAATAGTAATCATTGCTCGCCAGATGATTGGCGTAAAATGATTTTCCAGCCGCATTACTGGCCCGGATTTTGGTCATATTGAACACGCGAAAGCCTCCCTTTGATGATCGGAAGGCAATGTAATTCGGTCCCGGATCGAAGTCAAATTGCAAAAGTCATTGCAAGCGAACAACTTCGAAGTTGTTCTGATAGAAGAAAAATAAAAACGCAATACCCCTTTCAAAAAGGAAAACGCCAGCCGTTCCCAGCCAAAAATCGAGGGGGAAAGGCGAGAAATCAGCCCCGAACCGGAGATTTTTCAAAACAACTTGACAAATAAAAAAAACGGAGTATAATACTTGTCATAATCAAGGAGATCACGGCGTGAAAAATATCACCAGCAGCGTTTACAGTTTTGAGAAACTCCGCAATGAAGGATATCTCTATGTGGACAAGACGGAATTTATCTGGTGATTCAAAGGTGAGTTATAATTATGCTGACTTCGTATACTATTAGCAATTTTAAAAGTTACCAAGAAGCTGTTTTGCCTCTCTCTACCGTTACTTTTTTGATCGGGGCCAATGGTTCCGGGAAAAGCAACGCGTTGGAGGCATTGCGTTTTATTGGTTGGCTGGGACAGGGGAAACGGCTGGATGAAGTTGAACGGGAGTTCACCAATCCTGATTCGTCAGTACGCGGGAAATCAAGTGACCTGTTCCATTATGATCAGACGACCTTTACGATGAACTTCCAAACATCTTCCGCAAAAAAATACTCTTTACAGTTGTCAATTCAAAATTATGCACCTGACGGATTGAACATTGAGCCTTTCCTGGTCAATAAATTTGAGCAATTAACAGAAGGGAATCGTGAAATTCCGTTGTATAGGACAGTTTCCGAACCCAAAGAACATTCGGATGAAATCACGATTCAATATGATAATTTTAAGAAAGGCAAAAACAAACCGCATATTCCCTGTTCCAATCGCCAGGCAATTTTTTATCAATTGCTTTCGCCCAGCCGCTTTTCCTATAAGGAATCACAAGAAGCAATTCCAGCGGCTGCAAATTCTCTTCGGGAACAATTCGGAAATATTATTTTCCTTGATCCGAATCCTATTCAGATGAGACGTTATGTCCATAAATCCGGAGATCGCCGCATATCTGAAAGCGGGTCCAATGTTTCTGCGGTTTTGCAGACGATCTGCAAAGATTCAAACCAGCGGGGACAGTTGATTGAATTTATCAAATCGTTGCCGGAACAGGATATCAAGGACATTACCTTTGAGGAAACTTCTTTCGGGGATGTGATGCTTGCGCTGGTGGAATCATTCAGCACTTCACGCCCTGTTCCTGCGACACTTCTTTCGGATGGAACCTTGCGGGTCCTCGCGATTGCGGCGGCATTGCTTGGCGCTCCGGAAAATGCGTTGGTGGTTATTGAAGAGATTGATAATGGAATTCATCCCAGCCGAGCGAAACACCTCGTTAATCAAATGTATTCCATCGCCGGATCCAGAAACATTCAGTTGCTGCTTACCACCCATAACCCTGCGTTGATGAATGCCATTCCCGCAAAGGAACTGGGAAACGTTCTTTGCTGTTTCCGAGATACTGAAAACGGGAGCAGCAAGGTTACTCAGCTGGGGAAACTTCCGCGTTTTATTGACCTTGCGACTCGCGGACCGCTGGGAGAAATCGTTGTTTCCGATTTCTTTGAAAAAGTCCTAAAAGACACGACAACCGAAGACGAACGGAAAAAGAAACAATTAGCCTGGCTTGATGAATTTGACCATTCAGTAACGTGCAGGGAGGAGTGAAGGATGGGCTATATCCTGATAGACACCTCCGTCATGTTGGAAATACTAAACGTGCCCAATAAAGCATGTAAACATCATATCATCATGGATGAATTCAGAAAAAAAGCTAAGGCCGGAGTTACATTCTTCATCCCGCTTGCCACGATTTTGGAAACAGGAAACCATATTGCTCAAAACGGCGATGGTCGACAGCGGCTTGCCTGTGCCGGAAATTTTGTTAATCTCGTTGAAAAATCTCTTGACGGTGAATCTCCATTTAAGGTTCTGCAATTTTTTGATCAGGAAGAACTAAGAAAATGGCTGCAAGACTTTCCTGCGTCGGCAAACAGAGGAGAGAGTTTCGGCGATCTTTCGATTCAAAAAGATTTGACCCGTCTCCATGAGTTAAAGCCACGTGAGGACATTTCCATTTGGACTTTGGATGGTCATCTGGATTCTTATTCTGTTAATGGGGAGCGTTAAAATAGAACCGTCGAGAAAATTCCACCTGTCGCAATGGGGAAATATTATCAAAGTAGGAAGTAAATACTTGCCAATTGTACCGTTTTTTTAAGTCGACAGAATTGTTCCTGCGGATTTGCTTCTGAATATTAATCATAAAGACCAGGCTGGTCAGAATATATACGGAAAAGGGAGAACGGCATCATGGCAGACGATGAGACAATGACGGATGCGGACAAGCTGCTGGAATTCCGAAACCGGAATCTGGGCAGCATGTTCTGTTCCGAATATGCCGCGGATTATCTTCATGTTCTGTGTACACTGCTGGATTTTCGGAGGCGGCATGAACTGGAAGTGCTGCGGGACGATCTGTTTCAAGCAGCGGCTGAGACGCATCCGGTTTCCGCTTCCGGCGAACCATTCGATTCCTCGCGTTTCAATCAGGTCATGCAGCAGCTGGAAAACTGGAATATAGCAGTCAAACGGATCGAAAAAAACAGAATCCGTTCCTACCGGGATGTGAGGCGGGATATGTTCCGTTACCGGCTGACTGATGAGACGATTGCTTTCCTGACCTGGCTGGAAGAACGGCGGGCGTCGGATCTGCTGCCGCAGGAAGACGATTCGGTCAATCTGCTGGAATTCATTCTCGGGTCGCTGAAACAGATCGGCAGAAATCTTCGGGATGCGGACAGCCGTTATTCATCGGTCATATTTGCGCTGGGGGATGTGGAAGAGAAAACCACGAGGCTGAGCCGCAATCTGAACCAGATCACCATCCGGCTGGGCGAATTCCTGCTGAAAAATTATACACCGGAAGAGGCCCGGGAAACCGTTACCGGACTGGACGCATATTTCAAATATTACCTTCAGCAGCTATTCAAACTGCGGACCGGGATCCTCAAGGAGCTGGAGCAGTTGAACGATGGAAATCATCCGGGAGAGTTGCAGAAATGCAGAGAAATGTTTGCTGCTGAACAGCGGACCCGACCGCAGTTTCTGAGAACGGGCAGTCGGCAAATGGAAGCGGAAAAGTTTCCGGAACGGCTGCTGGCGTATTACGGCCGGGGCGGACAGGTGGACAAGCTGTGTTCATCGGTTCACGAAAACGCCATGAAAGTGCTGGGCAAACTGACGAGTTATCTGAAGGAATTGGAACGTCGGAGCAACAGATTGGAGTTCATCAATTTGCGATTGCTGGAACTGGCAGGGAAACCGGAAGAATTCGAACCGGTCGGATTTCTGCGGGAATTGCTGAGTCCTGCGGCGGCGCCGCTGGATATGAATGATGCGGACGAATTCCAGAAAGCGGAACCTCCTGCGCCCCGTTTCGGCAGCAGCGGAAAAAGAATGCCGCCGCGGATTTTTACCCGGACCGTGAAATTATCGGAAAAACAGGTCGAAACCCATGATGAGATGCGCTTGCGTCTGCTTTCGGAATTTCTGAACCGGCGTTACCCGGAAAACGGACCACTGGATCAGGCAGTGCTGGAACGCGGCGAACTGCCGCAGATTGCGCTGTTGCTGAAATACGGCATAACCGGCGAAGGAAGGATGCTGGCGCAAATCGGAAAAAAACTGGAAATCCGCCAGGAGCAGACGGTACTGGTCCGTTTCCCGGAAGGAAAGCTCGAAGGACTGCAAACTATTTTGAAGGAGACAGGACGGAATGGAAATTGATTACGAGACATTGCGGAATAAATATCCGGAGCATTTTATTGCCATCAACAACATCCTGACGGAGGCGGCCTGGTTCTACAAGACCGATGACCCGGAACGGTTTTACGAACTGCAGCATTATGAATCGGCGTTCCGTGAATTCTACCGGCAAAATTTCGACTGGGAACTGCGTTTGGATGCCAAATGCGCCCGCCTCGTCAAGAAAAAAGTCTTCAATCCTGAGCTGGGACATTCGGGGCTGGTCGAATTCAAGCTGCAGGGACGGAATGAATATATCGCCTTCCTGCTGCTGATCGAATTTTATGAAAAACTGCTTTCGGAACAGGCGCTTTCGGCAGCCGACCGGGAAAATCCGCGTTTTTTATTCGGGGAGTATCTGGAATATACGGTTGCCCGGATGCGGGTCCTGTTTCCCGACCGGACCGACCTGGATGCGGAATACGTCAAGAAAAACATCCTCCGTCCGCTGATGCCGAAACTGCTGGATTACCGTTTTCTGCGTGAACTGCCGGGGGAAGCAGGCGAACGGGTTGAACAGGATAAAGTGATTTACGAAGCCTTGCCGGCCTGTTATCACTACAATGCCGGGGCATTGGAAAAAAATCTGGAGGAGCTCCGCCATGAGGATTGACCGGGAAATTTATTCGGTATTTGCCGTCCGCTTAGTCAATTTCCACAATATCAATGCGGTAACCATCCCGCTGAAAAACGGCGGACATCTCTTCCTGATGGGTGACAACGGCTCCGGCAAAACGACGATCCTGGATGCCATTCATTATGTTCTTTCGGCCGGAGAAGATGTGGAACTGAATTCGGCGGCCCGGCTCGGCGGCAGCAAAGCCAACGGACGGCGGATCAACGGCGTGGTCACGGCCTATAATGTGGATACGGGTGCGCGTTTTCCGGATGGCCGGGTCACTTATGCCGCCCTGGAACTTCGGAACGAATCCGGCAATCCGGTCTGTATCGGCATTGGTCTTTCCATCGCGGGAGCCAATGCACCGCTTCAGCAATGGGGATTCCGCTGTGCCGGTCCGATTTCCGGCCTGCCACTGCTGCTCAAGGATGAAAACGGGCAGGAATACCCTCCGGACCGGGACGAATTCAAAAAAGCCATCTTAAAAATGAACGGGCGGTATTATATGGGCATGACCTCGTTTTCACAGGCGCTGGCCCGGGAGTTTTTCCCAACCTCCGCCCAGTATCATGAATACCGGAAGTTCCTGAACATGTGCAAAGCCTACCGGGAAATCTCCAGCCGGGCGGGCAATTATCATGAGCTGTTCAAAAGTCTGCTGCCGGAACCCGATGCGGAAACACTGCAGGAACTCCGGAACAGTCTGCGGGATCTGCGGGAATCCAATTCCGCGCTGAATTCCCTGGAGAAAAGATGCGCCTATCTGGGCGAGCTCAACAGCATCAGACAGCGGATCGACCTTCTCCGCCGGGAAATCCGCATACTCAACGTCGGTCTCCTTTATTTCGACCGGGAAAAACAGCTGATCCGGCTGGAAGGCGAGCGTGAGAAACTGACGGGAATGTCGGCGGAACTGGAAAAACTCCGGCAGGTCCGCAGTCAATCGGAATCCCGGATCCAGACTGCGGAACGGACCATAGCCGACTTGAAAGACCGGGATTCCTCCTCCCTTATCGAAACGGAAAAAAGCCGGGCTAGAATGGCGGAACAATTGCGTCTTCAAGTAAATCAGCTCCATGATACGGACCGGGCTCTGTCCGGTCAAAAAGCGCAGCTGACGGCGGATTTGGGGACCATCCGGGGAGAACTGCGCGAAACGCTGAACACGCTCTCCGGAAAACTCTCGGAAGAACTCTCCGACTGGCCTGATCTGCCGCTGGAAACCGCTTTGAGCGCGGTGCAGCAGGCTCAAGTCAGCACCGCTGCGAATCCGGACTTGGATTTCCAGCCGCTGCAAACACTGGAAAACTCTTTTGGCGGATACGGCGAACGTCTGAAATATGCTCACCAGACAGCCTCGGAATCTGCTGAAACTGCGAAACGGGAATTTCTCCAGGCGGAAGAGGAACTGAAAAAACTGGAAGCCATGCCGGAAGCCATGCCCGAACATCTCCCCCACTACAATGATATGCTTGCTGATCTGAACCGGGAAATGATTCCCGCCGATCCGCTGTATCTCCGTCTCCACTGGCGCAGGAATTTGTCCCCGGGCCTCCGCAGTGCTGTCGAGGAGCTGATCGGGGAAGATATCCTGTGCACGGTGACCGCGGAAAACGAATATGCCGACCGGATCAGGAAAATTCTCCGATCCGATTATCCGGGCTGCCGGTTCGCCCCGCTTGATTCCGCCGAAGTGCCGGAACCTTCCGGTCCGATCCGGGAATTTCTGGATCGTTTTTTCGATTCCGAACACGATGCAGCCTGGCTGGACGTGCTGGCCCGGGAAATGGACGGCTTTTCCATCCCTGAATTCGAAAATGCTGAGAATCCCGGAAGTCTTACCTGGCGTGGGACCTACCGCGTCCTCTGCGGCATTCCCGCGAAACTGATCGGGGAAGATGAACGCAAGGCGGAACAGAAACGCAGAATTGCCGATGCGAAGGAAGTTCTGGAATCCAGAGTTGAAATCCGGAAGAATGCCCTTTCCCGGTTCGCTGAAACAGAGAAACGTCTCAAGGTTTTCAAACGGTTCACGGAACGGATCATTCGGATTTTCGAGCAGCTCCGCCGGAAACTTTCGTCGGTTTCCGAACTGAATAACCGGATGGCCGCTGTCGAAAAATCTCTGACGGATAATTCCGGCACGCTGGAAATACGGAAGCAGGAACTTGACGATGCCGTCAGAAATCTGAACTATCTTCGCAGTCAGATCAAAGAGAGAAATCTGGAATCTCTGGACACTGAAATCCGGAAAGCAACAGAAGAATTGAACGGTCTCAAACAGGTTTTCCAGCTGAATAATAATGCCGTGGTTTCCGCGGAAACCCGTTTCTGCGACTTTCAAGAGCAACATCAGAAGCATGAGAAGGAATTTGAGGAGACTGATCGCCGGTATTCAGAATCTCTGACTTCGGAAAACGGCTGCCGCACCGGGGAGAGTCTGTGCAGATATCTGGCGGAACACCAGATCGCCGACAAGGACGCCTGTTCCGGTGCTTTGGCGATCCAGAAAAAAGATCATAATGTCCTTATCGGCAACTTAACCGCCAAAATCATGAATGCGGAAGGGATCGAATACGGCTTTTCCTACAATGAGGAAAGCAACGAACTGTTCAGCCGGGAGCACCGGACGATCGGCGAATTGTTTGAACGGCTTCAAACCGCGGTCCAGGAACAGCGGGAAATCCTCAACGCGGATACGCGGCGCAATTTCGAACGGATCCTGCTGGAACAATTCCGCAGTTCCCTCCGGCAAAGAATTTTTTCACTGGAAAACATGGAGAAAAAGATCAACCGCATCCTGGCCGGCCATACTTTCGGGCTGAACACTTACAGTCTGAAGGTGACACCGCTGCCGGAATATGCCGCGCTGGTCCGGGTCATCCGCAGTTTTTCCGATCAGATCCCGGAAAGCAGCAAGGAACTCAAGGATATTTTCATGCAGCATGCCAATGAAATCCTCGATACTCCTGCAGGCATCCTCCCGCCTGTTCTGGATTACAGGAATTATTTCCAGTATAACATGCTTCTTCATGCCGCAGGTTCCGGCGACAAGGTTATGGACACCCGCACCAAGAGCGTAGGCTCCGGCGGCGAACAGGCCGTACCCAATTATCTGCTCGTCATGATGATCGCCCATCTCCTCTTCGATAAAACCGAGGGCACCAGCTCCAGAATCAAAATCAATACCATCCTCTTTGACGAGGCTTTTTACGGAATCGATCCGCTCCGGCAGAACCAGCTTCTGGCTTTCGCCGAAGAACTCGGCCTCCAGCTGATGATCGCCTCGCCCAATCAGGACGGAATGAAAGTCGAACTCGCCAGCTCCACCAATATTTTCGTCCGCAAGGATAAAAATTACCAAGTCCATCTGAACTGGTACAACTGGACCCGCGAGCCGGAGCTTCTGACCGATTCGGACACTTTGAAGCAGGGCGAGGAACTGGAATGATCCCTCCGGAAGAAAAATTTCGTGCCGGTCAGCTCAAACTGCTGGCGGATTTCCCGTTTTTGAAGAACGCCGCGCATGCACTTCTGCTCAAGCTTCACCGTAATCCGGATGTCAAGTCGATGACTTTGCCGGATGGCTCTCCGGATATTTACGCCAACTTTTTCCTCAACTGCACTGCTTTCAGGAATGGAAAAACGGTGCTGGATTTAACTCGTCTGCGGCAAACTCTCGGCTCTGCTTTCCCCGTTTGGCTTTCGGTGCTCCGGCAGACTTCCGGGTTCACTCTGCCGGAAGACAGCCGTCCGGGCGAGGATCTTTACCATCGGCTCCGCTTTGCCATCCCTTCGGTCAACTGGCAGGAATTCCATTCCGAACTGATCCGGCGTGACGCGCCTGATTTCGCGCTGCTTCAGGATGCCTGGAAAACTGCGGAATATCTCATGGAAAGTCCGGAACCGGCCGCTCCGGCGGAAATCGGAGCCAAACTGTTTCTGGATTCGAAACGGCTGAAAAACACCGCCCTTCTCACCTGGTGCTGCCGTTTCCTCCGTCAAGTCTCCGGTTTGGAACTGCCGGATCAGCTGCTTCTGGAACATTTCGGGATGACTGCAAATCCCACAGCTTCCACCGTCACCGTTTTCGGTCCGTTGCTCTACCAGTCCGGCGGACGGACTCTGAACTGGATTCAGACTTTATATGAAATGGGACAAAGCGCCACTCTTTCCTGGGACAATCTCCGCTCTGTTGACCGCGTTGAATCGCCGTTTCCGGTACTCACAATAGAGAATGAATCCGTCTTCAACCGCATGATCCGTCAGAATCCGGATTTCACGGTGGTTTATACTGCGGGATTTCCCGGCAAGTCCGTCCGCCGACTGATACAATTTCTTTCCCCGGACACCGCTCTTTTTCACTGGGGCGATTCCGATCCCGAAGGATATGAAATTGCCGCTGTTCTCCACCGGATCCACCCGCTTCAGCTTTATCGCTGCGGTCGGGCCGACCTCGAGCGATTGAAACCGTTCTGCCGCAAACTCCCGGAAAACAAGCGCCGCCGTGCGGAAAGGCTGCTGGAAAAAGAGGTGTTTCCTTTCCGGCTTGAAATTGAATGGATCATCCGCAACGGTCTTTGGCTGGAACAGGAAAATTATTATCAGGCAGATCACGATCACGCATCATCCCATACGCCTTGCCCTCATTCTGTCAAGGACAAAATCACAGCCGATGACTGCAAATCTGACTGGCAGACCGAAGAAGTGAAAGCAGACTGAAACCGGAAGTCCAGGAAAAAAACTGAAGATCCAGCTGATGCTGATGCACGGGAATATTCCGAATCAGTCAAAAAATAAAGCGCCGCGCCACAACCGTAAATCTACGTCGTTCCTAGAGATTACCAGACGATCCATCCGATCCGGAAGATTCTCCGGAGATCAGGAAACTGAAAAAACTTGCCGCTCTGGATTCCACTCAGCTGGAAAATCTGCCGGAGGATTTGATGCCGGGAAAATGATGATTGATCTTTAATTTCAGCGGCCATTTTACAAGCCAGACGACAAATTTTCAGACAAAAAACAACTCCGGATTCATCTCTCTCAAGTTACAGCAGGCTATCCTTTTTTTTGTATTTTTTTCTTGCCGATTATCTGTTGCCGATATTGACTGGGCGACATTCCGATAATGGCTTGGAATTGACGATTGAAATTGGAAATCTCATTGAATCCGGACTGGTAAGCAATTTGGTAAATGGGTTCATTCATGTTTTCCATCAGGGAACAGGCGTATTTGATTCGAAGCTGTGAAAGATAAGGATAGGGTGCGATCCCCATTGCTTTGCAGAAAAGTTTCCGGAAATTCGGAATACTGGTATTGCATGCGTCTGCCAAGTTGCGCAGATTGATTTTTCTTGAAAAATGCAAGTTCATGTAGTTTAATGCCGGCGTGATCCTGGCCGTGTCTTCATAATTCCCGCAATCGTCTTCAGAATCGGTATTATCAGGACAAATGCGGCTCAAAAGCAGAATCAGTTCCCACACGCCGGCGCGAATCATCGGCCGCCAATTTTTCCGGGCATTTCTCCGTTCTGTAATGATTTTTCTGATACATGAAGTCAATTCAGGATATTGAAGATCGTCAAAAATATTACAGAATTTTTTTCCGCAACAGCACGCAAGAATTTTCTGGATTGGAGGATTATCCGAGCTGGACGGAATCAGTCCCAACGGATCAAAATTCAAAAAAGCCCAGGTATTTTCCACGCCGGGGTTGCCTCGGACATAATGGGACTCTTTTGAAGTAATGAATAGCGCATTTCCCGCTTTGAAAGACAGCACTTTATTGGCTACCATAAAAATGCCGGATCCGGCAAAGCAGTATCCGATTTCGCACATATTGTGAATATGGGAACTTATATCGAGGTTTTCTCCAAAGATACTGAGTCCGACCTCTGCAACGGGAAAATCCGGACATACATTGATCGGGGCAATTGCTTTGCCACCCTTTATTTTTGATTGATTTTGCATAGATTTTTCATAAAAATCAGGTTGTTGTTTTTGAAAAATTATGTTATAATATATCCCTGTGATTTGAAAAATTCAACCCTCAACATCAATATAAGGAGATAAAAAATGAGGCAAATTGTAATGACCGGACCGAGAAAAAGCACAGTTGTAGATGTCCCGACCCCGAAATGCGGCGAGAATCAACTGCTGGTCAAAGTGACATATACTGGAATGTGCCACTCAGAATGCAGGCTTTGGGAGATTGCCAAGGGAGGTGAAACATTCGGACACGAGACCGTAGGCGTTGTTGCAGAAGTCGGAAAAAATGTCAGCGGTTTCAAAGTCGGTGACCGCGTGACCGGGTTGGGCGGCGGCGGTTACAAGGAATATATCCTTATGGAGCCGCACAAAACCTGCCATGTGCCGGACAATCTCAAAGATGAAGATGCCATGGTCGAACCGCTGGCATGTCTCATGAGTGCGGCAATCAAGATGATGCCGGAAAAACCAGGTGATCCGATAGCGGTTGTCGGCTGCGGCTATATGGGTCTGGGCATGATCTCTCTCTTCAAATTATGTGGCTACGGAAAGATCATCGCCGTCGACAAGCGTCCCGAGGCGCTGGAGAACGCGAAGAAGTTCGGTGCGACCGAGTGTTATTTGCCGCAAGACATTCCGGAAAAATATATTTTAAACTGGAAAACGATGAGGGGTAAGCTCGATTTGTCGCGTGACGGAACGAATGCGATGCTCTTTGAAACCGGCTTGCCGAATGTAATGGAATTCTCCGGCACTGAAGATGGCCTGCTGCTGGCGGGCGACCTTGTGTGTGCGCATGGCCGGCTTGGAATTGGCGGTTTTCATAATGAACCCCGAGACAATGAAACGCCCGCGGTAAGGAGTGTACCCTTCAGCTTGTGGAACTTTAAAGCGTTTACCTTGATCAACTGCCATGAACGCAGGATCATTTACGAGGCCGGGTTGTGCCAGCGCTGTCTTGATCTGCTGGGAAGCGGACAGTGGAAATTCACCGGTTTGACAACGCACTTTTACAACATGGAGGAGCTCGACAAGGGGAATGAAGATATGATTGCGCATAATGGCAATTTCATAAAGGGCGCTGTCCGTTGCTGAATTTTCCAGACAGCTTTTGACAGACGGGTAAATATTCCAAAATTTCAGGGACCAGAATCATGAGCAATAAGGTTTGCCGCGTTGGTTTGATCGGTGCCGGTTCCATGGCCGAATATCATTTGAAAGGATTCCGTGCCGCTGGAGCCGATATCGTCGGCATTGTCGATCAGAATTATGAAAAGGGCAGCGCTTTCGCAAAAAAATGGGGAATCCCCGGCGGCTGCTTTTCATCGCTTGATGCTATGCTGCGCTCGTATCCGGATATTCAGGCTGTTTCGGTAATCGTTCCAAACAAATTCCACTATCCGCTGGTGGTGGAAGCTCTGAACCGAAAACTGCACGTGTTTTGCGAGAAACCTCCGGCGCTGAATGCCGCTGAAATTCAGCAAATGGCGGACTGCGCTGAAAAACACAGCCGCAGACTGATGTTCAACTTGAACAACCGGGCCAGACTGGATTCCCAGTATGTCAAGCAAATGGCCCGGGATGGAAAACTAGGTCGGATCAATTCTGCCCAGGCAACCTGGATGCGCCGGACCGGCATTCCTGGATTCGGGGGCTGGTTCACCACCAAGGCCATTTCCGGCGGCGGCCCTTTGATCGACCTGCTCCATATGATCGATCTTGCTCTCTGGTTCATGGATTATCCCGAGCCGGAATATGTTTTGGCTCAGACATTCGATACTTTTATCGACAATCCGGAGTTCCAGGGGGCATGGGGCGGCATTGTTTCCACTTCAGGAACCACAGACGTAGAAGCCGCATGTCATGGTTTTGTCCGTTTCAAAACCGGGCAGGTTCTGTCCATCCACAATTCCTGGGCTGAATTGGTCAAAGGCGAAGATACTTTTGTAGCTCTACAGAGTACAAAAACCGGGGTAAAAATCCGGTCTGTCAACAATGCGAATATCTGTGAGTTATATGAGCAGGAGAACGGGATTTCCAAAGATCAGACCCTGCGTTTTATGAATGACCACGACATGGGACGCACGCACATGCCGGAAAATTTCATCCGCTCACTGAATGGAGAACAGGAACCTCTTACCGATGCAGCTGAAGCGGTTAAGCTGATGAAACTGATCGATGCGGTTTATCTTTCCGCCAAGACCGGATGTCCAGTCAGGATAAATGGCGTTGCATGTGAACCGCTGTAAGAAAGCTGCATTTGTGAAGGATTTAACTTGTAAAAAAAGTTGCCGATTTTGCGTTTGGAATTTAATTTCGGAGTTTTTGCTGAAACCATAATGGAAACGGAAGATCCCAGATTCAAGTCGACTGAATAGGGGTAAGGAGGGCATAGAGAAATGAACAACATGGTCCAGAAATGGAAACGAAATGACTTCTGTAAACAACTGAATGAAAGCCATGTAAGGGAAAAACGCATTTCCGGATTAGCCAGCATGGCCGAGATTCTGTCACAAAAGAGAGCCTCTTGCGGCAGGGATTTCACGCTGGTAGAACTCCTGGTCGTGATTGCCATAATTGCGATTCTTGCGGGGATGCTGCTGCCGGCATTAAACCAGGCACGTGCCAAAGCGCACGGCATCAGTTGTGTCAACCAACTCAAACAGATGGGCAATTGCGAAGAGTTTTATGCGCAGGACAACAATGGCATGCTGACTCCCTGCCTTTGGCAGGACAACGATCCGACCTTTCAATTTCGATGGTTTGCCAAATTGCACCGGTATGCCCCATCGATCTTTTTGCGCAAAAAGAACGATCTGGATCAGGCCAATCCCCTCTGTCCGGCCGGAACTTCCGAAAAGGGTGTTCCGATTACTTATCTCAGCACTACCCTTTCATACAACAACGCCCAACACGGCGGCTATACGCACAACCGCAGCAGCGGATACCGTTCCCCATCGGGAATCATCAACAGGGGATTCCGCCAGTCGAACATTGTCGGCGCTTCGCACAAGCTCACAATCGCGGACGGCTATTATTTCGAGTTCCAAATGAGATCTGAGTGCTGGGATGTTGATTATGGGGTGATCGCGTGGAAACGCCACGGCGGCAAATCGGTCAACTCTCTTTTTTACGACGGACACGTCGGAGGCATCCCAAGAATAAAACTCAACGGTAAAATTGGCGGAGTATCTCCGAACAACTACTACATTCTGCTTGACAAATGACAATTTCCCGGAACAACGGGCGAATTTCCAAGTAAAAAAGAGAAACGGAGGATCTACAACAGTATGAAGACACGGGTGATGACGGTATTGCTGCTTTCTGCCATATGCGCGGTTCGCGGCGCGGTTTATGAGGCGGAGGATTTTTCCATTTCTGCGGAAAATGCCGGAATACTCGCAGATGCTTCAGCATCCGGCGGCAAATGCGTGGAATTGCGCGGTCCCAACCTGCTTGATGATCCTGCCAAGGCCGCTGCCGCCGTGCGGTGGAAATTCACAATCGACAAGCAGGGATTGTTTGATCTCCGTGTCCGCCTTTTCGCACGTAATGCCGGCAGTGACTCTTTGTATGTTGTTTTGGATAAGGAGAAAGGACAGGCGGTCTTCACCCCGCATGGTCAGTGGAACAACTGGGAGCGGCGCCGAGTTTTTTTAACCGCCGGAGAGCATGTCCTGACCGTGAAAACCCGCGAACGGGGAATGCGGGCAGACTGTCTCGAAGTCGTTGTTTCCGAGAGATATCCCAAAGCTGTGCTGAATCGTTTTTCCGCACCGCCGGTTTACCCTGTGCGCGGCGAGCATCCCCGAGTCCTTTTGCGCAAGCAGGACCTGCCCGTCATCCGTGCAAAGCTCGATCATCCGGAAAACGCCGACATCTGGAAACTGGTGAAAAAAATGGCCGCGGAGCCGTCGATAGAGAAACTGGATCCGGTCAAACATTCCGCCGCCTGCGGCATCTATAATGAGCGCGTGCTTCGAGTGATTGAAGCTAAAGCCTTTGTCTGGCTCATGGAACAGGACCGGGCGGCAGGCGAGTCGGCCGTGAAAAGCATGCTCGGCGTCTTCGCCTCGCTGCAGTTCAAACGGGGTTTTCAGGACATAACGAGGCAGATCGGCGAATCAATATTCGTTGCCGGGCTGGTATATGACTGGTGTTATTCCCTGATGACTCCGGAACAACGCAAATGGGTCATCAAACGGGCAGAAGAACTTTGCGCCAGGATGGAAGTCGGCTTTCCGCCTGTCCGTCAAGGGAATGTCACCAGTCACGCCGGTGAGGCCCAGATTTACCGGGATCTTTTATGCTACGGGATCGCGGTGTATGACGAATGCCCTGAAATGTACCGTGTCGCAGCCGGACGGATGTTCAGCGAAATGACCGAATCCCGCCGCTTTTTTTACCCTGCCGGACGACATCACCAGGGGTGTTCCTATGGGCCGTACCGCTATGGATGGGAAATCTATGCCGCGTGGGTGATACGCCGGCTGTGCGGTATGGAACTTTACGGCCGCAATGCTGCGGACATGGCGTATGACTGGGTTTACAACCGCCTGCCGGACGGTGCGTTTTTTCAAGTCGGCGACAACTTCTTCGAATTCTCTTTTGCCCGGTTCTTTCCCGCTGCGGCTTTTTATCTTTACACCTGGTCCCGCAATCCGCTTGCCAAATCGGAATTTCTGCTTCAGGACGGCATGAAATGGGCGTGCAGCAATCCCGTGGTTTACCTGGTAATGAACGAACCGGATGTCAAGCCGGCCAATCTTGCGGATCTTCCGCTGACTCACTACTTCCCGATGCCGCTGCCCGCGATGACGGCGCGGAGCGGCTGGGGCTTCGGGCGCATGTCCGGTATTGTGGTCGTGGAGATGCTCGGCGCAGGTTATCAGATCAACAGTCACCAGCATCAGGATGTCGGATCGTTTCAGATTTATCATCGCGGACTGCTGGCTGCCGACCTCGGGCAGTATGGTCGTTATGGAGACTTTTATGACTGGAATTTCAATAAACAGTCAATTTCCCACAATCTTCTGCGGGTTCGCGACCCCCGCGAAAAAGAAGGCAACCCGCCATGGAAAA
>JAZUCR010000547.1:0-3188 GCA_045639225.1 Victivallales bacterium | reverse complement strand
GCTATGTCCGCAATGGGAAACAGATCAGTCGGCAAACCGGATCGGGACTTTCCGCTCGGACCGTGAATTTGTATCTGACAACGGCAAAGGAAGTTTTCCGCTTGCTGGCGCAGGATGCCGGACTGGTGGATAATCCGTTCGATATCACCACCATCGGGAAAAGCGAGGAAACTCGGGAAGCATTTTCCAATTCCGAGCTGAAAATGATTTTTGAAAACCTGGATGATTTCACGCGGCCGTTGTTCACCATGGCCATCACCACCGCATTGCGGGAAGGCGACATCTGCACGTTGAAATGGTCCGATATCAATTTTCGTGAACGTGTATTGCGGCGCATAATGAACAAAACCGGCTATATGGTGGAAATCCCGTTATCCGGCGAGCTTTATGATTATCTTATGGACCAAAAAAATCAGTCGGGGGATTCCGAATATGTTTTTCCGCAGCATGCCGCGATGTATCAGACGAATCGGAGCGGAGTGTCATACCGTGTAAAGGGATTTCTTGAGGGTATCGGCATAAAAACAACGAGGATCCCGAAAGGACGAAGCCGCGCTGTGAGCGTAAAAGATCTTCACAGCTGCCGTCATACATTCTGTTATTATGCCGGTCTGCGCGGGATTCCGCTGGCGGTGGTGCAAAGCATTGTCGGGCACATGATACCGGAAATGACGAAACATTACACCGCCCATGCCACGATGGAAGACAAACGCCGAAACATGCTGGCAATGTCGAACCTGGTCCAGCTCACTTCCGCGGATTCGGACTGCCACTCGGAAAAGTCCATTGATACCATGCGCCGGGATCTGCATGATCTGATCAAAACGCTCCCGAGAGACAAGCTCGAAAAACTGATTGCTTACGTACGGCAATTATAAAAAAATAGGAAACGAGCCATGTATCGTGTCAATCTGTTCACCATTCAGACTTTTTCTCTGCGAAAACCTGTTTTCGGTTTGCAAACGGCTGCTGATCGAGATATATTACATTTCATATGGAAAATAATCGATTTGCGGCCTGAATTTGGGTATGGAGTAATAAAATGACCCCTATTAGAATATTCATAAGCAGCGTACAGCGGGAGTTCGCCGAAGAACGGGCGATGCTGAGTTCGTATATCCGCGGAGACGCTTTGCTGGGGAAATTCTTTGAGGCATTTGTTTTTGAAGAATCGCCCGCGCAGTCGACTTCGGCCCAGGCAGTGTATTTGGAACAAGTGGAACGAGCTGATATTTATCTGGGAATTTTCGGAAGAGAATACGGTAATGTGGATTCCTGCGGCATTTCTCCAACCGAACGCGAATACGACAAAGCTGCCGAACTGAATAAGTCACGTCTGGTGTTTATCCGAAAAACATCAGAACGAGACTTGCGAGAAGCCGCACTTATCGCAAAAGCGGAAAAGGAGGTTGTACGCAAATCGTTTACAGACATCAATGAATTGCGGACAGCCGTTTATGCTGCGCTGATTCGATACCTCGAACACAAAGAGATTATCCGGATATTTCCCTTTGATGCATCCAAAGACACAAATGCGACGTTGGCGGATTTGGATGAAGAAAAAATCCGCGATTTCATCTATGTGGCCCGTCATAAACGAAATTTTCCCCTTGCCGTGGGAACTTCCCCTGAAAAACTGTTGATACATCTGGATTTGATTGATGATGACGGCAGAATTAAAAATGCTGCGATTCTGCTTTTCGGAAAAAAGCCGCAGAAATATTTTATCACATCCGAAGTCAAATGTATCCAGTTTTTCGGAAATAAAGTGGAAAGACCGCTTCCTGCATATCAAATTTACAAAGGCGATGTGTTCGAATTGGTGGATCAAGCAACCAGTTTTGTGATGAGCCGCCTGAATAATTGGACAGGAACGCGAGGCGGCGATAGTGCCAGTGTGCCCACCCGACCGGAATTGCCGATGGAAGCTGTCCAAGAAGCGATTGTCAATGCTGTATGCCATCGTGACTACAGAAGCAACGGGAGTGTTCAGGTCATGTTGTTCCGAAATCGTCTGGAAATTTGGAATCCAGGCGTCTTGCCGTTTGGTTTGACCATAGCCAAATTGTATGAAGACCACAAATCCATCCCGGCGAATCCCCTGCTGGCAGAACCAATGTATTACAAAGGCTATATTGAAAAAGCAGGAACCGGGACTGGCGACATCGTGGAAAAATGCCGGGCATACGGTTTGCCGATGCCGCAATATCAGCAGGATGAGGATTTTCGTGTTGTGCTTTACCGTCCTGAAATTGAAGAAAACGTTCCAGACCATATTAAAGGGACCCAGTCAGGGACCCAGTCAGGGACCCAGTCTGAACAAGCAATTATGATTCTGGAATTTTGCAGGGAACCCAAACAAGTAGGAGAAATCCGGGAAAAATTGGGTTATACCAATCGAACCAAATTCCGTCAGCGTTATATGGTGCCGTTATTGTCGGAAGGGCTGTTGGAAATGACCATCCCGGGAAAACCGACCAGTTCCCAGCAAAAGTACAAAACCACGGTCAAGGGATTGCAAGTAATTGAAAGCAGCAACTAAAAAACACTCAACAGAATATGAGTCTGCATGGCGAGTATCTGTGATATGACTCACCTCAGCTATACTGAGATGAGAATATTTGGGCGAGGGTCGCAATAAAAAAGAAAAAAATGATTTGCAATATTTCCTAGATATGTGTATATTAAATCCGAGATTGAAGAATGAAACCGGAGGTGATAAAGATGGCAAATATTACTGAACAAATACCTGATTCAGATCTTTATTCTGAAATCAAAGAGGAACTGATTAACGAAGACCATATCACTAGTCCGTTCGATCCAGGATTGATTGATATTGATACAAAGCAACCAACCATTTCAAATATTATTGATCAGATAAAGAACAACGAAATTGATTTGTCTCCTGCATTTCAAAGAGCCTCAAATTTATGGGATCAGGGGAAACAAAGTCGACTGATAGAATCTATATTGCTTCGGATTCCTCTTCCTGCATTCTATTTTGATGTAGAGACAGAAAAAGACTCAGCGGGAATCCCTGTAAATACGTGGCATGTAATTGATGGATTACAGATTCTTTTTCCATTTTCTGAAACATTTTCCTCGCATCATATACAACACCTCCATGACTGGCTGATAATATAATGCAAGGATTCACCATTAAAAGATGGGGCTGACTAATCGCTTAC
>JAZUCR010000546.1:0-2671 GCA_045639225.1 Victivallales bacterium | reverse complement strand
CAAGACGGAATTTATCTGGAATCTGATAAAATCTGTCGGGGAATCGTATTTTCTCTCCCGTCCCCGCCGTTTCGGCAAATCCCTGACCCTTTCCACCCTGAAAGCGGTTTTCGAAGGGAAAAAGGAGCTGTTCAAAGATCTTGCGATCTACGATAAACCATACGACTGGAAGCCGTATCCGGTGATCCGTCTGGACATGGCGAACTGCGATATTCAGACTGCGGAAGAACTTTCCGGGTTCCTGAACGAGCAGCTGTTGAACATTTCCGCGTCTTTCGGATTGGAACTGCGGGGAAAACTGCTTACCTCCCGGTTTGAAAACCTGATCAGAGATGTTGCGGAACAAGGCTCTCCCGTCATCCTAGTGGATGAATATGACAAACCGATCCTGAATAATATCACCAATCCGCAGGAAAAAGAGATCCTTCAGGTCCTGAAAGGGTTTTACAGCAATATCAAAAAAGCTGGAGACGTTCTCCGGTTCGCTTTTATCACAGGTGTTACCAAATTCTGCCATGTCTCCCTCTTCTCCGATCTCAACAACCTCACTGACATCACCATGGATGCGAAATATGCCACGATGCTCGGTTATACCCAGCAGGAATTCGAAGCCAATTTCAAGGAACAGATCGAAGCTGTGGAAAAGAACCTGTCCCGCAGTCATCAGGATTTTCTGGCCGAAATCAAAAACTGGTATGACGGGTTCCGCTTCCATGCCAAAAGTGATTCTGTCTACAATCCGGTTTCCCTTGCCCAATTCTTCGAACACGGCGGCGAATTCAGCAACTACTGGTTCAAGACCGGAACACCGGAATTCCTGTTGAAATTGACCCAAAGCCAGGATTTCGATTTCAGTTCCGCCCTCAATGAACCTGTTCCGGAGATTGCTTTCAGCGCCTTTGAGATCGACAATATCGACCCGCTCACCCTGTTGTTCCAGACCGGGTATGTGACGATCAAAGGCACCGTGCAGAATCTGGGTGAAACCTGGTATCTGCTGGATTTCCCGAACCGCGAAGTTTCCGGCGCTTTCAATACTTATCTGCTGAACCGTTACAGCGGACAGAAACCGACCGGCGGCGTCAAATTCGTCTCCGAAATCGCCAACTCCCTGCTCAAAGGCGATCTGGAACGGATGCACACGGCCATGGAAGTGTTCTTTGCCGGCATACCCTATCCCGCCCATAAGAAAAACGAAGCTACGTTCCAGTCGATTTTCTTTGCCCTGTTCCGTCTGCTCGGTGAATATATCGAAGCGGAATCCTGCACGAACAACGGCAGGATCGATGCCGTCGTCCGGACGGAAAAGACGGTTTATCTTTTCGAATTCAAAATGGACAAAAAGAAAACCGCTCTTTCCCAGATCAGACAGAAGGAATATTTCAAAAAATATCTGCTGGACCAGCGGGAAATTTATATCATCGGAGTCAATTTCGATTCCCAAAAAGGGAACCTGACCGGCTGGAAAACCGAAAAGATCCGCTGATTTTCCTGATCAGCTCTCGGAAAACCAGCGTAAATCTTCCAGATGAAATCAGGGCGTTACCGCATACGGCAGGCCGACCCAGACCGGTTCGTCCAAATCGCCGCCCAGCACGTCCATTTTCATGAACAGCTGATGCCGTTTGCAGGACTTTTTCAGGGAGAGTTTTCTGACCTCGATTTCCGCGGTCCAGATCTTTTGCGTCTTGTCGGTCGGTTTCAGCTGGATCTTGACCTTGCCGTTTACCTGGACCGGACGGGGCACTCCTGCCGTGACCAGACTGATGGAAACATCTTCGGCCTCCTCGGCCAGTTCGGCCGTGAATTTTACCTTGCTCCCCGGTTTGATTTCCGGATCGGCACATTCGGCGCGGACCGCGTAATCCGGTTTTTTCACCAGCTTTACGTATTCCAGATCGAGCCGGAGGTTATGCAGATAAAAGTGGAGATAGGCGGCTTTCTTCGCCTTTTCCTTTTCCGAAATATTCTGATACAAGTCATAAACAAAAATCCCCTTCTGCGGAGTCGTCACCTGCGATGAGCCGAATCCGCCGATCTCCAGCAGCACGGTCCAGTTGCGGTAGCCCTGCAGCAGGTCGAATCCGGTGATGCGGAAGGTGAGATACGGATATTCCGGCGAAAGCTTGACTCTGGTCACGGTCTTCCGTCCCGCCGCATCTTTCGCAAACAGGGAAAAACCTTTGCCGTCTTCCTTCGCCTTGATATCCAGCTCCTTCTTCCCTGGAAGCTGCATCCAGCGTTCGAATCCGGGTCCTTTGCTCAGTTCGATCTCCCTGCCGTCTTCCAGCCACAAAGTATTGGCATCCGGATTTTCGATCTGCCTGGCCTGAACGATTCCGGCCGCCAGCAGGATGACCGCTATAATCCATCTGTTCATTTGGATTCCTCCGGTCATTTCAGCAGTTCGATTTCATAGAGCTCGACGGGCTGATTATGCTTTTTGCCGGGGAAATCGATCCGGATTTTGACCGATTTCAGCTCTTCGCCGAAATCCAGCAGAATGCCGTACGGCGGTTTTTCCGTTTTTTTCGGAGTCAGGTTTTTCCATTCGCCGAATTTCCAGATCCTCACAGACGGATTGCCCATATTATAACCGTACAGGGCGATTTTGGAGAACTTCGGCGGATGCTTCCGGAAATTGAGCTCATACCAATGTTCCTTGCCCCAA
>JAZUCR010000545.1:0-3384 GCA_045639225.1 Victivallales bacterium | reverse complement strand
CTGGCGAGGTTGTCCCTCAAGAGTCCCTCCTACTCGATCGGAAAAATCATTTGATCCCTGCAGATCCCGCTGAGAGAAATCCCGCACGGGACAACTTCCCCCGATCACCGCGACAAATTTTCCGGTCCGGTCGAATACCGGAACTGATATCCGGTAAAAAACCTCGGCATCGAACGGGATCTCTGCGATCCGGTCTTTCCGGCATTTCTCCAGAAAGGCATTCAGTTCTTTCCGGGATTTCCAGAGATTGATCCCGAATTCGGAAAAAGGATATCTTTCTTCGATATAAATCCGGACATCTTCATCCGTAATAAAAGCCAAACCGAGCAGCCCGGCCGCACTGGCATAGGGCGGCATGACTTCATTGTTTAGCCGCTGGATCACTCCCGGATGATTGAAACTGATCCGGTGAGTCTGTTCGATGCCGCTTTTTCCCGGCACGGCGAAAATCATCGTTCCCTGGGGAAATTCATGATTCAATTTCATCAGGGCATCTTCCGCATGCCGGAAAAATTCGGTCTGAAAACGATTCCTGCTGAGGCGGGTGATCTCACTGCCGACATAAAGCCGTCCGTTGATCTTTTCCAGAAATCCCCCGGCGATAAGCGTGCGGACCAGATTGAAGCAGGTAACTGTTTTCAGTCCGGCCGCTTCCGCCAGTTCATTCAGTTTCATGCCGTTTTGAGCGGTCGAGACGATTTTGACCAAGGCCATCGCCTTGACCACCGCCCCGACCAGATCATTATTTGCCATCGTTCAAAATTCCTTTCCTGTTCAGTTCGACCGCTGTACATACTGCCCGGAACCCGACTGCGCATCGGAGGATCCGCAGACATTCCGTTAAAACCTGGACCGAAACAGCGGCAAATCAATAAAACTTTCCAGGCATTTATCAATGATGAATTTTTATTTTATCAAAAATATAACATGATAATTCGATTTGTCAAGAAACAATCGAGAAAAAAAACAAAGGTTATGAAATTTCCGCTGAACGGTGAAAAAAGCGGGGATCGGCTGCTGAATGTTGATTCTGAACCATGCGATTATCGTTTTTCCCGTGATTCCTGTTCAATGCCCCTGGTCCAGCCGTTCCGTCAGCCGGAGATATGATTCCCTGTTTTCCTCCATGTCTCTGACTTCGAGAAAAACCGGCGCGGGCGCCAGCTGACCGCTCCGCCAGGCCATGAACCAGCCGCCCAGAGAAATCAGCTTGTCATAAAAGCCCGTGAGTTTCTGATGATTCAGAAATCCGTCTTTGCCCTGGACCACCTGATGAAAATGCCAGCCGTTGATCATCTGCCCCAGTTCGCGGTAGTAGTCGCTGAGATTTTCTCTGCCGGAAAACGGCGCATTGTTCCGGGCGTGGCCGAGATCCATGTGGAACCCGATCTTCGCCGGAGCGAAGCGTTCCCGCAGCTGTTCGATCCAGGTCCGGCATTCTTCGATCGTGCAGCCGTAATTGCGCCGGTCGTCCGTCCTGGCATCCGGACGCGTATGCAGATTTTCGATCCCGACCGTCAAATCGTTTTTCAGCACGGGTTCTAGATCCTTTGCGAACCGGTCCAGCAGATGCTCCCGTTCGGCGGGATATTCCGCTGCGGTGACTTTCGGCACGTGGAGTGTGACTCGTTCGCAATGCAGCCGGACCGCGCATTCCGCCGCCTGCCGCAGTTTTCCTCCGTCATCGCCCGGCGTCAGGCTGGGCAGATGCAATGACAATGTCCGTCCGCCGTTTTCGCGCCAGCGGGCGAGCGGCGCAGCCAGACTTTCCGGTTCGTTCAGCGGAAAACGCAATTCGACATGCGGGATCCGGTTCCGGATTGCGAATTCCAATCCGTCCATCGGTTCCCACATGGTGGAGATGCCGAGCATATTTCGCAGTTCCGCGCGGTCAGATTCCTTCCATTCCGCCGGATCCACGCCCGGCATGACAACATCTTCCCGTTTCCAGCCGTCCTGTTCCCGGCTCAGAATGCTGAACATCGGCGGTCCGCCGGAAGCTTTGTCCGGATCGAGTCCGCGCAGGATCTCCGGTTCGTCGTGATGCGAGTGTCCCGCGATGACGGCGGTGACTGCACGCCGCTGTTCTGCTTTACGGACGGCACTGCGCGCTGCCTCGCTCCAGTTCCGCACCGGATTGTGGGTCGCCAGCAGACAGCCCGCTCCGTCGGGCAGGGCGGCCAGTTTCGCCAGCTCATCCGGATCAGGTTCGTTCCGGGCGGTGTTTACCGTAACGATCCCCGCCGTTTCCGGTGCGGGGATATCGAATCTTTTTTCCGTTTCCGTCACGCCCGTCCGTAATTCGGCGTTTCCCGGCGTGGAACACCACGGCAGGCCCAGCTTCCCGATCCGGTCGAGGATCCGGTCCGCCTGCCGCGTTGTCCCCTGGGCCGTCAGATCGCCGATCAGACAAAGCATATCCGCCTGCCGGCGGCGGACTTCCGTCAGCGCCCATTCGAGCACTTCATTTTTCACCGTCCCGAAATTGTCGGTCAGGTGCAGATCAGCAAAAACCGCGATTTTCATTATTCAAATCCATTTCTGTTATGTTCGTTTTCCGGGTCCGACATGCTTGATGTCGGATATATCACTTTTATCTCTATGCCGTTTTCCCGGCTGAACTGAATAAGACGTGCATTATTGTCGATTCCCAAGTCGGCTTTATCCACCGTCAGACAGATCTTTTTGACCTTGTTTGTCCTGAGTATTTCCATCAGACCGTTTACCGAATACTCTTTCTTCATGATTTTATAATTGCCGTTATGGCATTCCGTCACGGACAGCGTTCCGGACGGGCTGGGGACGTTTTCATGCAGACACGATCCGATCAATAAAACGGTCAGCGGGATAATTATTCCAACTGCTTTTTTCATTTCTTCCCCATGTTCAGATGTATTTTTCGCAACGTTTTTCCAACCGGTACTGTTTTACCAGTCCGGAAACCTTTCTTTTTTGGGCATGAAGTCGCTGCAGCGCGGTCTGCGCTTTCCGATTGAAAAAGCGTTTTATGATCTTGACAATGATTTTTTCCCCAGGATATGAATCGAGGAGGACCAAATGATGATCCAGCCATTTATTCCACGACCGTTCGTCGATATCGGCTTCGGATATAAGCCGGTCATACCAGATGCAATAATCGGAAACGACGGCAAATTTCTTTTCTTCCCCGATCTCCAGAAGTTTCCCCGACAATGTGAATTGCAGATCTTCACAGAAATCTGCGAACATATCAACCTGGGCGCCGCTGGAAAAATAACCGCATACCTCGTCTTCGAATCCGATGGAACATCTGTCGCTTTTGGATATGAAGAATAAAATCACCAGTGCATCAAAAAGATTTTTCTCATTGATCATGATCATTTTCGTTTATACAGCTGCATGATC
>JAZUCR010000544.1:0-3070 GCA_045639225.1 Victivallales bacterium | reverse complement strand
GACTCCCCTGCCCCGATTCCCCGCCAGTCATGATCCAAGTCCGACCGGACGATTTGAAGCTTTTTTCAAGAAAGAAAATTTGCTTTTCCGGGATCCTGCATTACATTATGATGGTTTGTACGGAGTGCATTTTCGGACTTGCCAAGGTGAAATATGGCGAATATTGAAAAAAACCTTTTTGATGAATATATCGTTCAGGGGGAAACGTCCCGCAGGCAGCGGGCGGAGAATTGGCAGATCGCCATCGGTCTGCAGGATGTCGACCGGCTGCAAAACTCCCCGTATCTGCTGGAGACAGCAAAAGAACATATCGAAGGGAACATCGATTTCGCCGCCGTCCAGAAGCGTATTGCGGATTATTACCGGACGGAAGAAGGGCGCAAACTTGCCGCCTCGCGATCTGATGAGGCAGACACCGTAGCGATGAGGATTCAGGCGATTCTGGCAGAAGATGCTTTTGCTTTCATTCCGGAGGAGTATTTGCGATTGCACAAGCGGCTGTTCGACGGAGTTTTTCCTCATGCCGGGAAATATCGGCAGGTAAACATTTTGAAGAAGGAATGGGTGCTGGACGGCGAAAGCGTCATTTACGCGCCGGCCGGATTGCTGAAAGAAACCCTGGAATATGATTTCTCGCAGGAACGCAAGTTCTCGTATCACGGATTGTCCAAACAGGAAACGTTGAAACATATCTGTAAATTCATTTCGTGACTGTGGCAGATCCATCCGTTTATGGAAGGGAATACCAGAACGACGGCTGTCTTCACTATTTTCTATCTGCGGAAATTCGGATTTTCAGCTGACAATGAGCCGTTCAAGCGCCATTCGCGGTATTTCCGCAATGCGCTCGTGCGGGCCAATTACAATAATTACGCCCGGGGAATTTCCTCGACCAACGTATTTTTGGAGAGATTTTTTGAAAATCTCCTCTTTCAGGGGAAAAACGAACTCAAAAACCGCTTTTGCCATATACTGTGGAAAGATGAAGAAAAACACCAAAGTGCCATTTCAAAGTGCCAAAATGTCACTTTGGAAGAATCGTCAGTGTTGAAAATCATTGCCGCCAATCCCAGAATTACGCAGAAAATGATAGCCGATGCAATCAAAAAATCGGACCGTACTGTAAAACGAATCACCAGTTCACTGCAGGAAAAAGGATTACTTGTCCGTAAAAACGGCAAACGGAACGGCTTCTGGGAAGTCATGCAATAAAAAACAGAAATTGGTGATAAGATTTCTTTGCCTGGCAAATCTGCATTTCCATCAGGAAACGGTGTTCACGGAAAAGCGGGCATACCATCCGTAAAACGTAATTCGGATCCGGCGGTCAGAAATGACGCTTGGCAAATTCCCGTCCGGAACCGGATTTCAGATAAGTCTCGAATCTTGCCGCCTTTTCTTTGGAATCGAACGCAATGGCTGTTTGTATGCGCCACGGTCTGAATTTTGAAGTATGCGGCACATCGCCGGCATTATGCTTTGCAAGACGGGCGGACAGATCTTGGGTGAATCCGACATAGTGGTGGGAGCCAGTCGCAATATCAGTCAAGATATAGACGTAATAGAAATTCGGCATATCAGTTCCAAATGGTTTGGTCCGCCTCCGCCAAGGCGACGGCGGGACAGCCTTCGACCCGCTGGCCGGAGATGGCTTGCCCAGCCGTAAAAAAATCCGGCAGCATTGCCGGATTGTCGAAGGCTGGTGGGCTTTAAAAGACTTTATCATAATCAGTTTTTTTGAAATGCTTTGCGGATTTCGAAGTGTATCTCGTGCGGAAATTGTGGCTTAAAAAGCCCGGCCGGGTGGCCGGGATGGACTTTTATATTTTGAATAGGGGTCAGGGTTTATGCTTCCGGAGGATTGCCGAAGGTCGCTATGTAAGTTTCTGCATCGGAATTCTTTTCCAGCCAGGCTTTCGCTTCTTCTTCCGTTATCGGGATGATCTTTTCACTGCCGCAAAAAGAATTGTTCCCGCTTTTTTGACAATATTTCGTCATTGCGCCGCCGTTCCCGGCCAGGAAAAAGTTTCCGTTTTTTGTGCGGTAAAGTTCTTCCGATATGTGATTAAAATCGGAATTCGATTTGCCGTTCCAATATTCGGCGATCATGGTCGCCGTTTCCGTATTGTAAAGCTTGCCATCGATAACTTTTTTCAGGGACCGGGCAAGTTTTTTGTCGCGGACGGTGATCTGGTCGAAAAAGGTTTTGATCTGCTGGGCGATTTTTTCCACTTCGAAGGGGACCGGCGCGCGGCCCTGCAGATATGCGTTGATGATACTGGTCGATTTGCCAGTGATTTCGCCGATTCGGGCGGCGGTGAGCCCGCGGACCGCTTCGGAAAATTTGCGGTTCTCGATGATACTTTCCAGCAGTTTCACAAGCTCGTCAAGGTATCTTCCGCATTCGTTCCGGCAGTAGTCGACCCACGCTTCGTATAGATCTTCGCTGCTGTTATTGATTTTTTGTTCAGCTGCCCAGGCTTTGCGCTCTTCGTCGTCCATGTCGTTCCAGTCGTAGTCGCATGGGATCGCTTCTTCCGGATAGCTGCCCGGCATCAGTTCGCCCAGGATATTGCCGATCTGGTCGTTCGCCTGGGTTCCGGCGATCCCATAATCGCATTTATGAAAATGCGGATCGTTGATCGCCTGGATGTCCGCTTCGATGTCTTCGGTGGTCATGTTGGCGGTGGTGGCTTTAATTTCTTCGATTGCGGTTTTGCTGATCATTTTTTTGTCCTTTCGTTTTTATTGTTCGGTTGTATTATTTCGATTCGTGGATGTCAAGGTACCAGATTGTCCGGTTCCGGTCGTTTTCAGTTTCATACTGAATATAGCAGCATGACCAGGCTTGCGCGTCGTCGTCGGTGTCGTTCAGGATCTGTTTTTCCGCGGTGGCGGGAATGTCCCGCGAGGCTGCGGATTGTTCAAATCTTGCGGAAGCGGCGCCGTGATTTTCTGCTTCGATGATAAATTGATGTGTTCCGAATTTTTTGTCTTCTTCTTCGCGGTTGTGTCCGTAGATGTGCGATTTGGTCAGGGTGCAGATGAAATTTTTCATTTTTTTGTCCTT
>JAZUCR010000543.1:0-4714 GCA_045639225.1 Victivallales bacterium | reverse complement strand
CCATCCAGCCGGGCGCGTTGCCGTTGTTCACCAGCCACGCACCGTAATAACTGCCGCTCTTCAGCAGCACGTCGTCCGTGCCGTCGCCGTCGAAATCGCCCGCTCCGACGATCTCAAAACCGTCCGGCAGCGTATCAAGATCGGCCCAGGCCATCGTTCCGTCTTCCTGTGTCAGCCAGCTGCCCGCAAATCCCGCATCGTGCTTCAGCACCACGTCGTCGCGTCCGTCGCCGTTGAGATCGCCGACCGCGGAAAGTTTCCATTCATCGCCGAGGCTCTGGAAATAGTTCCAGCCGGTCGTTTCGCCGCTGGTGAAGAAACATCCCACCGCGCCGTTGTCGTTGCGCAGCAGCAGATCGGTCTGTCCGTCGGCATTGAAGTCGCCCAGTCCGACGATCTGGGTCTCGCTGCTGAATTCGCCGATGGTCGCCCAGCCGTTGACCTTGCCGTCGTCATCGGTCATCCAGGCTCCCACCACATTGTCGGAGCTCTTGATATACACGTCATCGGTATTCTTGCCGGCAACGGCCTTGCCCGTGCCGAAGATTTCCCAGCCCGTTCCGCGCGTGCTCAGATCGCCCCACGCCGCCGTCTGGTCTTCCAGAATGAGCCACGCTCCGGTCGAGCCGTCCGCCGGATGGCCCGACTGCGAGATCGTCATCACGATATCCGCACGGCCGTCCGCATTCAAGTCGCCCGCGATGCCGCCCGGAGCCGGTTCAGGTCCGCCGCTGACCGTCAACAGCAGACTGCTGTCAGATGTTGCCAGTGAGAAGGTGTAATCGCCGTAATTCAATGCGTCACCGTTGACCGTAAGCATTCCGTAATTGGAGCCGTCCGTGCCGATGGAAACTGTTCCCATGAATCCGGCCGCACCGCCCGCCAGCGTATAAACACCCGCAGTCTGATCCCCGGCAACCGTGATCGTATAAGACGGAGTTCCCTGAACTAAAGAAAGATCATTGATCATTACCGGTGAAACTGCAGTCCGGCCGGTGATATCAAAATCAATGATGCTGCCCTCATACGCATAAACCAAAGCGCCGGAAGCAAGAGTCAATGTCCCTGTCATTTTTCCAGCGCTGTAAACTGTAATATTACAGCTTTGATCAACCATGACGTTATCAGCCGTGCCGCCGCTGTAAACCACCAAATCGCCGCCGTCTGAGAGGACGGTATCAAATGCCCGGCCGCCGGACCAGACTTCTATACTTCCATAGCCGAGTGCTGTGGTGCCGGTCGCAGTTCCGTCCTCCATGACAGACATTTTGAAGTTCTCTTTTTTATTGGCGCCGGATACGATTTTTCCGCTCATGGAGTTTGCGCTGGAGAGCAGACAATCGTCACTGCCAAAATAGACCCCAGTCAGCTGGGAGGCAAATGCGACCGAGGCGCCATTATCGATAAACAAATGACCGATGCATGGTGTCCAAATAATATTGACGGCTGTACCGCCGCTTAAGACATGCAGCCTGCCGCCGGAATTAACAGTAACGCTGTCCGTAAAACCGCCGCTGGAGATATTGAACTTGGCATCGTCAACCGTAACATTATTTGCCGTGCCTCCATCATAAACCGTCAAAAGACCGTCATTGACCGTGGTGTTGACCGCAATCCCATCAGCAAGGATAGACACACTGCCATCGTTGACCGTGGTATTGCTTATTACTCCCCCACTGGAAACATGCACACCGCCGCCTTCATTGACCATGGTATTGATTGCGGTTCCGCCGTCGTAAACATACATGGAATCATAGTTCAGAATGATTCCGCTGCTGACTTGTCCGCTGGAAACGTAATAAGCTGCCATTTTTTGCTCTCCTCGAATTGCTGAAAAAAATACTAAACGTTCTTTACAAAAAAGAATATAATAGGGGAGCAGCATAAGTCAAGGAAAAAATGAGAAAAAAGTTGCAAGTTTCAAGTCTCAAGTCTCAAGTATCGGCTTCGCCGCAAGGAAGGGAAAGTTATGCGGCGGAGCCGGAAGACGGCTGGCCGGGCGGAAGACGGCCGGCTGGATGTTGCGGTGAGCAGAGTGAACCATAGGACTCATAGGACCTGTAAGTCGTATAGAAAATGCGGAAAACATGGCATGGGCGGGATGCCGGGGGTTTCCGCGAACTGAAACGGACAAAACGGAGGGAATACGGAGCGCGCACTACATGGCCCGGCAGAGCCGGGAGCTGCCAGTGACCAGAAACCAGTGATCAGTGGCGGCGGAGCCGGAAAACATGGCATGGGCGGGATGCCGGGGTGCCGCGAACATTTGTCGGACTGGTCGGACCAGTCGGACAGGTCCGACACCGCGGAAGACATGGTATGGGGCGAGATGAAAGATGAAAGCCTGTCCTCTCGCGTCAAGAGTCCGGTTTCCGCGCCGCTTGCCACGGCGGAACCCCCAAGTGGAGCCGGGTCCGTCAGGTCCGTCCAGTCCGGCAGGTCCGAAAAACGCGTGATCAGCCTTTTTCCGTCCCCTCGGAACGGAGCTTGATCGTGCCTTTGGCGAGACGGGCGGTCAGGAGTTCCCCGGCAGGAGCCTGGGCGGGATCGGTCAGCGGCGTTTTGCCGTCCTGACCGAAAATCATCGAATAACCGCGGTTCAGGATCGCAAACGGACTGATGGTCTGCAGTTTTTCCTCGGCAGCTTTCAAATGTTGTTCGGAATCGGCGGCGGCGATCTGCAGAGAGTGTTCCATATCCCTGACCATCAGATCGACCTGCTGGCTCTTTTCCATCACAAAAAAGGCCGGTTTGCGCAGCGGTTCGGCATTCAGGAGCGTATCGAAATCGCGTTTGGCACGTTCGTAATATAAGGAAATCGCCGCCAGAATGCGTCCTTTCTGGGTGGACAGCAGATCATCGATCGCGGCTTTTTCGGGAATGATCAGTTCCGCCGCGCCGGAGGGAGTGGGCGCACGCAGGTCGGCGGCGAAATCGGCAATGGTGAAATCGACCTCGTGGCCGACGCCGCTGACCACGGGGATGGTGCTTTCGGCAATCGCCCGGCCGACGACTTCCTCATTGAACGGCCAGAGATCTTCCAAACTGCCGCCGCCGCGCGTGACCACGATCACATCCACATTCCGGCGGCGGTTGAAATAGCGCACGCCTTCGGCGATCTGGAGTTCGGCGCCCTTCCCCTGCACGGGCGAAGGATAAATACGGATCGTCAGCATCGGGAACCGCGCCAGGGAAATTTTCAAAAAATCCTGCAAGGCGGCGCCTTCGGGGGAAGTCACCACGCCGATCCGGGTCGGCAGGTAGGGAAGCGGTTTTTTGCGGGCTTCGTCGAACAGACCTTCGGCGGCGAGCTTGCGTTTCATTTCCTCGAACTGCCGCTGCAGGTCGCCTACCCCGAGCGGACGCAATGAGCGGATGCTCAGCTGGTATTCGCCGCGGGGCGGATAGCAGGTCAGTCTTCCGAAAGCTTCGACTTTGGAACCTTCCTGAATCTGCATTTTGGCACAGACGGACGCGCCGCTGAAATAAACTGCGCGGATCTGGGAGGAAGCGTCTTTCAGGGTCATATAGGCGTGCCCGCTGCGATGGAGAGTCAAATTCCCGACCTCGCCGCCGACCCATAACGGCATCATGCTGCCTTCGATCAGTTCGCGGACCGCGCCGTTGAGCTCGGTGACGCTCCAGATATGCTGTTCCTCTTCGCGCGGCATATCAGGCACCTCCGAGATGCGCGCCGAGTGCGATCATCATCTGCATGACCCAGGCACTGGCCGCAAAGAGATACTGTACGCCGAAAAAGGCCAGCAGGATCAGGAACAGCATGGCGCCTTTGGCAAATTCGGAACTGATGGTCTTCAGCCGGGGAAACAATTCGGAAGCGGCGATCCAGCCGTCCAGTCCCGGAACGGGGAGCAGGTTGAACAGCATCAGCGTGAAATTATACATGCCGAAGAGAAATGCGACCCCCATAACGGGGCCGATGATGTGAGACATTCCATCCGGTCTGAAAATGCCGAAGAGAATAAAAATCAACGAGGCCAGCAGGAATAATAACAGGTTCGCGGCAGGTCCGGCCAGGGCGACTTTCAGACGGCTCCAGCGGCCGCGGAACTTGGAAACGTCCACGGGGACCGCGCCCCAGGCAATGCCGATGATCGCCATCATCAGCAGGGACATGATACCCATCTGTTTGAACGGATTCAAGGTCATGTATTCGGCGGCGGAGTCATCGCCTTCCCGAAACGCCGTCCAGGCATGACAAAACTCATGAAGGCAGATCGAAAACACCAGGATCAGACAGGTGGTCAGAAACTGGAGCGGAGATTTGAACAAAGTCTGGATAAACATGATCGAACACCCCCTGTTCGCCCCGTGGGGAGCGGCAATTAAAAAAGGGAAGATGCCGTCGAAGCACCTTCCCTTGAAACAATCAGATGGAACGGCCGATCATTACGCTTTGGCTTCAACAGCTTTCAGCGAATTCATCAGCTTGGCGAGACGGGATTTCTTCCGGTCCGCTTTGTTCTTCTTGAACGTGCCGCCCTTGACCGCTTTGTCAAGCACGGAGAACTGTTTGTTGAGCAGATCTTTCGCCAGAGCTTCGTCTTTGGCTTCGACCGCGGCGCGAAGTTTCTTTTCCATGGTGAAAATCATGTTGCGGCGGGATTTATGGCGGATCCGCGCCTGTTCGCTTTTACGGAAGCTCTTCGCCCGTGACGGAATCTTCACTTTTGCCTTTTTTTCTTCTTGTTCA
>JAZUCR010000542.1:0-15845 GCA_045639225.1 Victivallales bacterium | reverse complement strand
CTTCTGCTTGAATAAATGTACGTTTATCTGTATTTTACACCCTCAATCCGGTTTGTCAATCCGGAATTATTGATTCGTGCCATTCTTCGATTTGCCGCCGAACGCCGCCTGCTCGCTTGCCTTCGCCGGATCAAGGTTGATCCATTGTCCGCCGATTTGATTTCCGGTGAGTGCAGCCACGGCAAGACATAGAACTCCGGCTCCGCTCCGGTCAGGGAGAAGAACGCGAGAAGTAATATCAGACTGAAAACCGTTTTTATTCATAGGGAAACATTCGATAAATATAATACGATCTCACACAGCGATAGATCGCCAGCAGCAGATTCATCGACAGAAAAATCCATCCCAGAACGATGCACAACCAGTTCCACCAGTTTGAAAATTTGCTTTCCGCCTGAGGTTCTTTAATAAGGGTCCGGCCGTCCTTGATGCGGATCGATTCGACAGGTTTTTCTCTGTCCCAGAACAGGTCGTTTGCCGTTGCCTTCAGCGCAAATGAACTCAAAATGAATGCTGCGATAAAGAGCAAGAGGCTGTTGCAGAGTTCACGGAGCAAGGCAAAAAAGTCTTTTACCATTCCCGGAAAGTTTGCTGCGAATGAATCCGGATAGAGATATCTTAATGATGTCTCCGAATATCTGTATGGACTGATCATGTGGGAGAAAATCATCATACTCAACCATAAAGATAAAAACAGGATGAAAACGGTCAGTAAAAAGCATAATGTCCGTGCCGACAGGGTCTTCCGGACATTTCTCACGACATATCCCGCGCCGCAGGCGGAGATCGTTCTTGCATAGGCATTGACCGGCGTTGTGCCGTCGTTTTCGCCGCAGTTGAAATCGGCGTCTTTCGGCATGTGTCCTGCCGCCGCTTCCCATTCCGCTTCGGTGGGCAGACGGTAGGTCGCGCGTCCGTTGTCCCGATCCGTGAGGTATTTGCAGTATGCGATCACATCTTCGTAACTGATATTCACCACCGGATGTTTCGCCAAATCCTCCGGCATTCTGCCGTTCTGCCAGGTGCGCGGCGCTTTTCTGCCGGTCGCGGCGATGAATTTGGCATAATCCTCGTTGGTCACGGGCGCATAACCGATGGAAACATTCTGTCCTGCGCCCAGCACCTGCTGATAGCCGTCGGCACTGCCGTTGCGCAATCCGGGACGGAAACGCTGATCGGTGAAGCGGCGCATGGAATTTTCGACCCGCTGATCCCGGTCGCGGAGCATCTCATCGACGATATTCTGCATTTCTTCGACTTTATACTGGTCGCGGGCGGTGCGTTTCAGCTCTTCGAGTTTGGCTTTCTTGCGGGTAACGACGGCATCGTAATTGCGTTCGACCTGTTTTTTGAGCGCGGCATAATTCGCCTCGCTGGGATCGCGGTGGTAAGCTGCGATCAGACGCTTCGTTTCCTCATTGAGCTGGGGACGTTCTTTTTCGATGGTGGTGCTGTAGCGATGGAGTTTCGCGTCCGGATTGACGCGCCTCGGCGCGGCCTCGATGCTTCCTGTGATCCCGATAAGAGTTACACCTGCGATGACAGCGGCAAAATAGATTCTTTTCATGTTTCCTCCGTGATCTTGAAGTTCGAGTTGGAACTTTTTGCATTCCATCCTCAAGAATGCGGAGAAATCGATTAATCTGCATGGTATTTAAGCATATCACCACAAAAATTTGATATATAATTTTTATCTGGAAATCCGGGAGATATGCCAACCCATGCGGGGAACAGTGCAATTACTTTTTATTTTCAAAAAGAGAAGAATTCAGAACGGAGCGGATTTCTTCTGACGGATAAATTTTTCCTGTTGCAAAACGCCGCCGGAATTGTTGTGCAGTCATCTTGAAGGCCGCATGGAATTGCCTGGCGAAATAACTTCCATCGGAGAAACCGGTCTGCGACAGGATCTCGGAGATCGGCTGGTCGGTACAGGCAATCAGGATCGCCGCCCGTTTCAGACGGAGCCGGATCAGATAATCGATCGGGGAAAATCCCATGATCTCACGGAAGCGGAGCCGAAAATTGCTGACGGACATTTTAGCGACGGCACTGAGTGTTTTCAGCGTGAGTTTTCCGGCAGCATTCTCTTCCATATACCGGACGACTTTGCTTATCTGATAATTTGCGCTGTTCACTTTTTCTTCGGCGGAATGGGCACAGCGCAGCAAAAAGATCAAGGCCCGAAAAGATTCCGTGTAAAGGGCCTCCTGCCATCCGGGATTCCGGTCCATGTATTCCAGGCTTGCTTTTTCCAGTTTATCGATCGCTTCATGCATATCGTTTTCCCCGATTTTCAGAAGCGGGGAACTTGACTGCGTGCTCTGGAAAAGTTTCCCGAAATTGCGGAGCTGTTCAAAATTGCCTGGGAAATTGAGCAATACTTCCGGCCGGAGCAATAAAATATAATGACGGAATTGATTGATGGAAACATAATGATGGACCGATCCGGGCGGCATGACAAAGAGGTCTCCGCTGCTGAGATGAATCCGGCCGGTTTCCGTTTCATTGATTGCTTTTCCGGATAAGACGAGAACCAGTTCCCAAAAGTCCTTATGGCAATGCCACAGATCAGATTCCGCTGAATATTGCCGCAAAAGGATTCTGATATGCGGAGCCTTTTCATAAGCGACTTTTTCCAAAGTCAGATGAATCGGATCCGAAACGCTGTTTTGATCATATTGTCTTGTCTTTTTTATCATTTTGTTATAGCCAATCGGCAGATGTCGATGTATAGTATTATACATGACATCAAAAGATAATCAAGAGAAAAATGGCAGATAATTTCAAAAAGAGCTTGAAAAACTTAAGTGCGTTTTTGGGAACCTGTGGAGAAGGCTTGATGCATCTTCGGAACCGACAGAAGAGGCAAACGGCCTCTTGAACATAATAAACCAAATCAGAATGAAAGGGAAAATGAAATGAGTGAAAACATCAGTCCGTCAAACCGTTCTTTGAGGGCAGAAATCCGGAATTTCACCCTGATAGAACTCCTCATCGTAATTGCGATCATCGCGATTCTGGCAGGGTTGCTGCTGCCAGCATTGAATGCAGCAAAACAACGAGCTGTTGCAACGAACTGTGCGTCCAATCTGAAACAGCTCGGCATCTATCACCAATTGTATATCAATGATTACAATGAGTATGCCATATCTGCTATGACTTGTTCAAAAGTGTGGCACTCGTTACTTAATCAAATTTATGGCGGCAGTCCGAAAGCCTTCTGCTGTCCCGCCAGTCCGATCGAAGGCTGGACGGCGGATTCTCTTAGCAACGCAAAATACCTTTCGCAAATGTCTTACGGTCTGAATTACGGAACGTTCGGATTCTCGAATACACTGGCCGGCGACAATTGCCGCCGTCAGAATAAAATAAGTCTGATTATGCGTTTCCCGAATGCGTCACAAGTAATCTTTATCGCCGATACCGCCAATTATAAATTCAACAGGAATATGACCGATACCAGCGAACCCTGGCATATAACCATTAACAGCAAGGTTTATCCGTTTAACACAACAAGCAGCGGCAAGATTTATGCACGGCACGCCAGAGGATTCAATGCCGTCGTTCTGGGTGGTAATGTGATATCCCAGGGCTTGAATGCCGGATTCGACGGAGCGGGTTCAATTCACTCCGCGGCGCAAAAAGAGCATTGGTCTCCGACTATGGTGGGCAATAACAACGTTCTCAAATCCGAGGCGTGGAGCTCAGAACCATGAAAAGAATTCTCGCTTCGATCATCTGCGCACTGCCGCTGCTGGCGGTTTTCTCCGAAGTCCCGATCACTGCCGACGGCATTCCAGTGGCACAGATCGTCTTGTCTCCGGGCAGCGGTGAATCCGGAAAACTCGCGGCGGAAGAGATACAATACTGGGTTCGGGAAATCACCGGAGCTAAACTTTCAATCGCCGCCGATGCGGATACCGAAAAATCACGGATCATTCTGAAATGCGACCCGTCACTGAAATTGAAAGCGGACGGCTTTGTTATTTCCGAACCGGTTAAAGGACGGGAAATTCTGATTGCCGCTCCGAAGCCCAGAGGAATTCTGTCCGGTGCCTGGAAACTGCTTTTTATCAATACTGACATCATCTGGGCGCGTCCATCACCGGCTTTTGGAACGGTATTCACTCCACGGAAAACTCTTTCCTTTTCCAGAACCAGTTACCGGTATGATCCGGTCTTCATCCTGCGGGGATTCCAATTCGGCTACTACGCTCCCAATGAGATGTGGCAAGCACGGAACGGCAACAATTATTCCGTCAATATGGTGCGCAAGGGAAAATTTCTCCATGCACTCTATGACGATGGATTCACCTTCGTGGGATGGCACAATCTGGTTCGGTTCTATTTCCCCGAAAAGAAATACTGGAAAGACCATCCGGAATTCTATGCACTGATCAACGGAAAACGTCAGCAGCCGTCAACCCGGGATCACCTCGGCAATCTGTGCTTTTCCAATCCGGAATGCAGAGAAGAGTTCCTGAAAAACTTCCGGAAGACAGTTGAAGATCATCCGGAATATGATTTATTCGGCGTGGTTGAGGAAGACAACCTGGATTCCTGCATGTGTCCGGACTGCGTTAAACCGATCCCGCTCCCCAATGGGACAATGCTGACGATCAAGGACAAGAATTTCCGTTCGACCCAGTTTTTCCAATGGCTGACACCAGCAGCGGAGATGCTGCAGAAAGATTTTCCGGGTAAAAAAATCAAAACGAATGCCTATTTCCTCACGGAGCCTGCACCCGGTTGCCCGGTTTCCAAAAATGTGGAAGTGCATTTCTGTCCCATTTACAAAGACAGCAGATATCCCATAGATCATCCTGTAAACCGGTCGTCGCTGGAGAAATTCCTTTCTTGGATCGCCACGGGAGCCAGTTTGTTCTGGCGGGAGTATTACGGGCTCACCGGAGAATTTCCGCGTCCGGTCGATGTCACCATGTCTGCCGACCTGAAATTTGTGTTTTCCAAATACGGGATCAACCGGACCCGGTCGGAAATGATTGCCGATCTGAAATACGGTAAGACGGACGGAGATTTGATCTGGGATCAGAACAGTCTGTATTTCTATGTACTGGCGCATCTGCATGAAGATCCGTTCCGTCCGGTGGAGGAAATCCGGAAAGAATTCCTGGATCGAGTCTACGGGGATGCAGCTTCTTATGTGGGCGAATACTATTCTCTGCTGGAAAAAGCGTGGAGGAAGATCCCTGTCAAGTCCCTTTGGGATGACCAGGCTCAAGCAAAATGGAACCGCTGTTTCGATGATGATCCTGATTTGAAGAAAAAACTTGCATCCCTGCTCGACAAGGCAAAACAGTGTAAAATGCAGAAAAACGGGCGGATCATGCTGGACCGTCTGATAGCCTCCTTTGAAAAGAGAAGCAATTTTAAACCGCTTTTTATCCCGGTAATGAAAGCAGCGGAAAAAGTCGATTTTTCAGACCCGCTTTTTGAAAAAGGTGCGTGGAAAAATGTTCCATCACGGTCTGATTTTCTTGAAGATAAAATAACACCCGCAATCAAACCTCATACCATGCTTAAATTTCTGCATGATGAGAAAAATCTTTATATTGCGTGCCGCTGTTCCGATCCGAACGGATTGAACGTATTTGCCGCAAAACCAGGAAGTCAGCGGGATGTCTGGCCCCAGGGTAATAAGATAGAATGTCTCTTTTCCAATGCCTATGGAAGACGCATTCAACTCGTTCTGGACTGCAACGGGAATATCATGGATGTTCTGGTATATAACAAAAAATGGGACAAGTTCTTCGATCTGCCGATCAAAAAAGATTCGGAAGGCTGGAGTGCACTGCGGGTCTCAGAAACTTCCGGGGTCCAGTCACACATAATTCCACCCAACCAGGAAAGTTGGGATTCCAAAGCGGCTAATATTTGAGGCAGAGGAACGTGTTGCTGCGCTGTTTTTTCTGGATCCGTCGACGTTTTTACAGCTAGAGCGGCATTAATGTCTTCCGCTATCTTATCAATTAGTTCGTCGTTGTAAGAACGGGTTTTTACTTTTGTCATATTATTTTCCTTTTTGAATGTTTTTTGAGACTAAATTTATGGATAGTGATTCTGCAATATTATTCATACGTTCATCCTTATTATTGTGTTAGTTATTTTTCCTAGGTTTCGGGTCGTTTTCAATTCCACCGGTGCGCATGAAATCAACGATGTCCGGATAGTAAAAACGCACGTTCTTGCCGAACACCCTCCGTCTGAAAGGGAACACGCCTTCCGCAACGAGCTTTCTGAACTCTGCGTAACTTATGCTCAAAAGCTCAGCTGCCTCTGGACCGCGGATCAGCTTCGGCGCGACCGTCGGAGCCATTTCTCCGGTCTTTGCCAGTGCGCACAGATTTTTCCTGATGATTGCGAGCTCTCCGGCCGTGACAAGACCGGAATCCAAAAGCGGAGCCAGCAGGCGGCACGTCAAGTGTGCCGTCTGCGGGCGAAGTCGATTTTGAAGATGAATCATTATCGTTCCTTTTTGCGATTACCCAGCACAGCCGGTCCTAATGAATTGTTGCAGTGAGCGGAGGTCGATGATGACCCGTCCGCAACGGGCACGGTTCAGTTTCCGCCAGACAATCCGCCGGGCAGTGCACCAGCGGCGAACCGTGTAGGTCGTGACCTTGGCATACTCCGCCGCCTCTTTCAGCGTCACCCATTTTTCCCCTGAATCCAGGGTGTTTTTCTCCTTCAGCAACGAAGACAGTTTTTCCTCCGGGATCTGCAGCAGTTTCGCCGCTGCAGAAAGCATAATTTGATCGACCATTGACACCTCCATCTTTGGTGGTTGTTAATTTCCGCATCGTGCGGTTTTGATGAAAATATAACCGATCAAAACAAAAAGTCAAGAGCCATAACGATTTAATCTGCAATATTTTATATACTTTTCAACAGAATATTGTGTTGTGAAATATTATACCAGACCAAGGATGTTCTCCTGTTATGGGCCGGGTCTGTGATGATCGTATTCTGTATGCCCAGGAGTCGGGTTTGGAAATGTGTCAGACCACCTTGTATTTCACAGTGGACTTAACCTGATCGAAAAGCAAAATTATATTCATTTGCTTGTTAAAGATTTCCTAAGATCCAATCCGAATATTGAGTTCAGAATAAAGTTCAGGTTCGTCAATTGGCGAAGACACCTGAATGGAATTTCGCTGCCTCCGAATGTGATCAGCATGTTTCTTGGATTCGTTTCGGGAACAAAGATTTTCCAGTGTTCGCGGAGAAGTAATCTGCAGCTCTTTCAACTCCTCCGTGTGCTGGTCAAAATAACATTTGCAGATGCGTTGACGTGTCGGTTTTTCCAACTTGCCCCGCTCGTCAACCGGGAGGACGGAATATGCTTTTTTCTCTGATTCAAGTCTATCAAGTATGGTCTTGACATGCATCTGTCTCAAAGTAATGGATTTCTGGTTTCTTGACCGTTTCGTTTTGGAAATCCTCTCTCTGCGTCGAATCTCCGTTTTTTTCGGACTGTCTGGATACTCATTGGAGTACAGATCTCGATACAAGTCACAGTACTGCAAGGCACGACTTCTGACAGATTTTTCTTTTTCATTTTTGACGCAAAATGATGAATAAAAATCCGAGAGGTTTATCGAAAGGTTCGGTGAAAAAGAACGAGACGGACCACCAAAACAGGAAAACATAGCAGCAAGAAGATGCCCTTTATAGCTGTCGACTGGTCCATCAGCACAATACTTGGCTATTTCCGAGATGTAAAAAATGTCATGAAACTGGCATAAAAATGTCGCAAGGGACCTTTGGGTCGGGAAAAGAATGGTCAGTGTCTGAATCGACTCGTCTTCATCTTTACGCAGATTTTTCCAACATTCCAGACCTTCGGTCGTCTTAGCTGTGAAATCAACATTTGGATACCGCTCAAAGACTGCGTTATACAGGGAAAGCAGAATATTCAGACATTGCAGTTCGTGTTCCTTGGGTCTGAGTGACTCAAACCCAAGGCGCAGAACGGAATTTTTTACTGGGGCGGTCCAGCAGGCAACCCAAGCCAGCCGCCGATATGTATGTGGTTTCAGTCGCATTGGTGGATAATTTTCCCTTTCTCTTCTCTGAATAATATACCTTTCAGGAAGGAAATATCAAGTTGCAATTTTCAAAAAAGAAAAAACAATGCATGACTGAGAAGCCGAAGAGGTCTGTTTTGAACTGGAATCGTGCCGTAAATCGTGCCGTAAAAATGCCGTAATTTTATTTCGATACGGCATGAAAAAGCAGCTTTTTGCAACATTCAGCACGGTGTTTTTATTTGAGTATAAATCGAGGCTAAAAAAATGGCGCCCCGTATATCGTCAAATCCGAACCATTCTCTGTTTTCGTAAATCGTTGATTGTCAACAATTCTCTGTGGTCACGCCAACAAAACAAGAGAGTTTGTATTTTTTCCAGAATCGCATTCTCCGTTTCTCTGCGGACACACGAAGCTGCTGAATCAGCCCCCCGCAGGAGCCCCCACTGTTCAGCACCAATTTTCAATCTTGAGCGATACGACCTTGGAGAAGTGTTCGACATTGTTGGTGACCAGAATCGCATTTTCGGCGATGGCGGAGGCGGCAATCAGCATGTCCATATTGCCGATGGGTGTCCCGGCAGTTTCGAGTTCAACGCGCAATTTTGCATAGGCTCTGGCCGCTTCATCGTTCCACGGAATGATCGTCAGAAGATTGCAGAGAGCCTGAACTTTTTTGGTCAGCGCCCGGTTGCTGCGTTTTCTCGCGCCGTATTGCAGTTCCGCTGCGGTGATGCTCGACATCACACATTTTTCATAAAACTCCGTGAATTTTTCCGTTACGACGGGATGGTCGCCCCGTATCAGATACGAGGCGATATCTGTGTCAAGCATGAACCGCATCAAAACAACTCCCGTGTCTGGACTTGCTGTGCCGGATCGCGTTCGACACTGAAATCGGGACAGCACGGCAGCGCGAGGAAAGCTTCAAGCGCACCCTTCCTGGATATCGGCGACAGAATAACGCTGTTTCCTTCTTTACGGATCGCCACCTCGGAGCTGGAGAAGCGGTAGCGCCTGGGCAGTCTTACTGCCTGCGACCTGCCGGTCTTGAAAATTTTAGCCGTGTCCATGATGTTCGCCTCCCATGAATTTTGGTATCTATCGTTAATATATATCATGTGGCGTAAAAATCAACCGCTATTCGAAAAAAAATGCAAAACTGGAATGAGCATCGGCGGCTTTACGTTTTCCGGGAATGGTGATGGCGGGAGCCGCTGCAGGAGAAACCCGGCCGACTTTGGCGCTTCCAGGGGCCTGTCGCGACGATTGCCGGACAGGACGGGTAACGGGAGGGACGGCGGACGGAGGGCGGCGCCAGGGCGCGACTCGGCCGAAAAAAAGTCAGTAGAAAGTTCTCGCAACAACAGACCGAAAGGAGGGTATTTTCAACTATCTACTGACTTCTTTACAGTAGCATCAAATTGAGTTTTTTCAAGGCCAGAGGCATAAAAAACCGATTATACGGAAGAAAAAATCGTAAAATCATGCATTGTACATCCGTTTTTATGTTGCAATATCCCGTATTCGGCAGTATATTATACTTTTACCTAAAAAAATAGAACAATCAAACCGAGCGGGAACACATTACATGTTCAAAAAAATCTGGACGTCCGATATGATTCGGGATGTCATCCTCGCCGCCAATGGCAAGGAGCCTTTGAATTCTCATTATTTCTCCACGAATCACCCCAGCGTGTATGCCGCCGCCGAACGGCTTTTCGGTTCCTGGGGCAATGCCATCACCGCCTGCGGACTGGATTACAAAGCCATTCGGAAATATCGGGTATGGAACCGGATGCGGATTGTTTCAGCCATCAGAAAACGGTATCAGAACGGGGAACCCTTATCCAGTAATTATGTTCAGCGGAATGTCAAAACGCTTTACATGGCGTCGATCCATCATTTCAAATCCTGGGGCGAGGCTGTCCGAATGGCCGGACTGGATTACGAAACCATCCGGATACGCCGAAGCATGACTGAAGACCAGGTCCGCATGGAAATCCGCCGTCTTTACGGCAATGGTGAAGATCTGGCTTATCCCAACATGCGCAAGAATCATCAATATCTGCTGGCATACGGCATGAAGAAACTCGGCGGCGGCAGCTGGGCCGAAGCCCGCCGAGCCTGCGGCATCATGGATAATTTCCGTCTGCCCGCAAGCAAACGTTCCAGTCATCGCCGTTCCAGAAAGAACAGGCAGGCCATATTTTGATTCCGGACCGGTCAAGGCCATTCCGAGTGACGAGACTCAGGAAAATCCGAAGTATTTTGTAATAACGGGCTGGATTTTCCAAGCATACGGCGGCAATGTATAAGCCGCCTACCACGACGCTCATTCCGCACAGCATCGGAATCCCGCCGCCGACCGGGGAATGTCGGCACGTTTCCTCACGCATGATTCTTCCGAGATACCCCGTTCTTTTATACCTTTCTCCCCCATGATATTCTTGGGCGGAGTTGCTTGGGGCATGATCTTGGTCGGGGACACCAAGACACGTTGTCCGCCGCCATGATACCTTTGCGGCATTGACACAGCAGCTTTTCGTCAGGGCCATCGTAGTTTGTCCAATTCAGTAAAATTCTATGCGCATGAAATCAAGATCTGGGTTAGACTGAGCAAGCAGTTTTTTTAGGAAAACTCGTATACCCTCAGATATTTCCGTATTTTCCGCAGCATTGACGACCGCGTTCCGATTCAGCTCCCAAGCCTTTTCATTTTCTTCGTCATGCCATTCGACTATTCCCTCGTCAAATTCCAGCAACTTGTCAATATTCCGAAGGAATTCGTCCACGGATACGCCATCCGCTTCGTGGAAATCAACATCGTATTTGTGCGCAATGTGTACTCGAATACCCATTAAAACGTCTCCTATGATTACGTTAACAAAATCAGCAAGTTCTTACTTGACAGATATCCAATTCGGCGAATTGTTTCTTCTGCGGCATCGTTCTCATCGCCTTGTTTCACATCACCTGTCATGTGACGAATCACATCATGGTTCTGATAACAGATAGGATCTACTGAAGCGCAACGATAGGTCCGAACCGCCATTTATCAATGAACTGAGACCAAGAGAGAGCAAGCATTTCTTCATCATGTTTTTTCCGGTAGTGACCTTCTTCATTCTTTCTGACAATTCGGATACGGATTTTTCTTTGCTTTGTGAAAATCATATTCCCGCCGCAGATCATCCGGCAAAGCGGGTTCGCTCCCCTCCATCATCTCGTGTTCGCTGTCGAGAAGATCAACGGCAAATTCCGGGTCACGTTTCATAATGCTCTCACAACATTTGTGCAGCAATTCCGACATTTTTCCATATCCCAGGCAGTGAAGCATCCTGTCGGTGTAATAGAATTCGTCATCGGAACTCAGTTCTCCGGCGATGATCTTGTCCGCAATCGGCAGCATTGCCGAATATTCCAAGGTCGAGAAACGGTAGACTTCCCTCGAAAAGCCGAAAAGGTCTTTCCCCAGACGAAGTTCCTGCTTGCGCCAATAATCAACGCCTCGGATTTCACAATGAAAATTCCCATCGGCATACTCCAGTGTGCCGTAGCCGTCCTCCGCATCCGGGAGGTTGATATGCTGAACGATATGGTTGCCCGGTTCCGGGTAAAACAGGCGCAGTTCGGGTTCCGCTTTCGGATAGAGCCGCAACAGATTTTCATAGGTCTGCCGCAGCACGGGAAGACGGGATGAATCCGTGGCTCCAGTTTCCCCATTTTTTCGTCCCATATGACCGCTTACGGTCAGGTCCGCACCGATTTGCCATGCGACAAGCTCGATAAACGGTTCGACCAGAGGACTGACATGCGTAACCAGAATTTTGCGTCTGCCGCCAGGAATACTCTTTGCCATTTTCAGAAGATCGCAATACTGATGAAGCTCGCTTGTCGGTCGGCATCGCGCTCCCGGCAGTCCACAATGGTGCTGATCGAACGCTTTTTCCGGAGTGCAGTTCCCGCCAATGCCGAGAAGAACAAAATCCGAGAGGTCGTAAAAAGTGCTTTCGTGCAGTATCCGCAGATTCGGGATGGGGGTTTTTATCATCCGCAGAACAACCTCGGCATCATCATGATTGCCCCAGGTGGCGTACACCGGCCAGCCGAACCGCATTTTGTCGAAAAGAAAATCCGGGAACATTCCGAGCAGGCGCTTTTGGATGATGGCATCTTTCCAATTTTGCGCGTTACCCTTTAGGAGGACGGCTTTCTCATCGTCCGGCAAAGCGGAATGTTTTACCAGCAGATAACGTTCCCGCTGAGACATGGCCTCAACACTGGATGTGTCGTAAAAACCGAAGTCCCCGGCGTGGATGCAGACATCCGCCTTCCATTCCTCAGCATAGGCGGATATCCGGTCGATGTGTCTTCCATGGGTGTCGCTGATGAGCAGTATTTTCATTCACGCTCCGTATCGTAATCGTTGGCTTTCATCCGCCGCATGACCTTTTCCGGAATCCTGACTTCCGGATCAACGGTGCTCAGGATGCGCTCGCCTTCTTCGTAAAAGCGGATGTCGTTGATGGTCGAATGATAGAAGAACGATGCATCGAACGGCTGCCCAGAGCTGTCGATTTGAATGAATTTTGCCGCTTCGACGGCGGTAACATGTTCTGCTTCAATTCTGTCAAAGATCGCCTTGAACAGTCCGGCCATATAAAACGCCTTGTAAAGGTATGCGTGATCCTTAAAGGAGTCCGCCGACAATGGACTCAGCGAAAGACCTGTTTCCACCCGGATGTAGTTATATTCCTCATGGAGCGCCATGTAACTGCGGTCATCGTCGATGAGAAAACTCCAGGGCATCTCCTCTGGCGGCACGACCACGCCGGAGAGCACTTTCTTGTAGTTGCCTGAGAAGATTGGCTGATAATCGAACATATGTCCTGTCAGGCGGGTGTCGAAACAGTCCTTGCGGGAAAGAACCTTGACGCGGGGGCGCACCTTCGGGGATTCCTCGCCGAACACAATCGGCATAAGGTTGTCGGCAAGTTCCTCGTTTCGTTCCTGCACCGCGGAGCTGAACATGGCGAGCCGATGCCCCTGACCATACAGCCATCGCCAAAGAGTGGGGATGCCCGGAAAAATGAAGTGCGGGTAGTCAATTGCCCATACGGTGTGTTTTTCAAGGAACTCCTCTCCGTAAAGTTCCACGATTTCCTCGGTTTGCTTCTTCCATTCCTCTTTGTCGAAATGAAGCACCAGAGTGTCGTCAATGTCGAAAACAAAGTTTATCGGATGCATGAATAGTCCTCCTATGGGTTACTTGTTTTGCAGAATTGTTATTTCAGGCTCATCGCGCCAGACACACTTGGCGGCAAGTTCCGCCCGTTTCTCAAATGGCAGATTCATGAAATCCAGAATTTCTTCTCCCGGAAAATACGAACTGCAATAACAGGGCGTGACGCCCTTGGGAACGATCCCGATTTTATCGACTCCACGAATGCGGTCCGCGAGCAAATTGCCATCATCAATCACTACTGGCATTCCGGCGCGGTGCAGCGCAAGATAGAATTTGATGGTTTCAATGGAGCGTCCCCGCGAACTGCCTGAGGCGATAAAGTAGAATCCGGCATCAGCCTTACAGACATATAACGATACGTGCGTCGAATTGCCTCCCCGACACACTTCCCACGGGTGACCGATTCTTTGCCGAAGTGCATACCAGTTTCTGAATTCTTCCGGCGAGTTTTCGTCAATACTCGTGAGACCTTCATCTCGGCCATCGGCATGTTTGAGGTAAAGTTCTTTGGGCGAAAGTGTGTCGCATCCATCGTAATGGTTCGCCTTATATCCCATTGCGCAGCACCGGAAGAAAAGCCCGGAAGTCATGTCGGTAATCATATTTGTCGGCAAGGCGTCTTCCTTGTAGTTCTCCATCAGCTCCAGAAATTCTTTTTGATCCGCGTTCGGGAGTTCCGACAAATATTCCGTCTTTTCCTCGGGGTAGACCTCCCAATACGCATTGCGCAGGATCGTGCCGATCCGCAGTTCCGGAGAAAGGCCGCGCCGGATTCTCCGGTTATACTCGCCCGACTTGATATCCGGGAGACATTCCCGCACTTTCCCGACAAGCCACCAGGCAAATTCGCTGAAGTCCATCGGATGTGACGGAACTGGAACATTCGGCATGGTTTCCATGATGAGCTGGCTGTCCAGCCAGATCCCGCGATATCCGTTCTCGTCATCCTCATAAAAGCTGAATGCAAACCACTGTGTTTCGTCAGGATAGTCCCGCTTCCACATCTCCTCAAACTCTTCGCGGTTTTTCACGGCCTCATCGGCGAGCATTTCATCGTAATCCTCATAGTCCTCTATGCTGCCACGTTCGATTTGGAAAAACAGCTTACGGCCACCGTTATCGTAATATGGGGAGATGTGCCGGATATCCGCAAACAGCTCGTCAAGGGCTTTCATGGTTTCCGCAGAGTACGGTTCCGGGAGCCCGCCGTTCATTCTTTCGGAACCGAACGTAAACCGAAACCGATCCAATACCGGCGCGCAAAAATTTATCTTTTCGTCTTCCATAGCCAATCCTTTGTTATGATGTCATGTCCACAAAAACGGGCGAACCTCAATGCACAGATGCAGATATTTCTGCTTTTCATGAAATATCCGTGACTCCAAATCCGTGTGCCGTGCGCGCACAATACTCTCGTCAAGGTATTCATCTTCGGTCAAATACTTCTCAATGATCCTCCAATTCACATTCGGCAAAGCCTTGATTCCCGACAAAGTCGTTGGACAGCCGCTTTTGTCGAATTCGCAGGGGATCAGATCGTTTTCATCGGGAACGCCATCGTCTTTGAATGCCCCGACATGAACACGACACCAGAAATCAAGCAGGGCACTATTATCTGCAAGTAACGCCGGATACTCTTTGCGGAACCAGTTGTAAATTTCCTTGATGATGTCCATGATATAATGCCCCTCATACTCCGGAAGGTGTAGCCGGGTATTTTTCGGGATGCCGTATCTCGGCCCGGAGAAGCCTTTCCCGTCATCATACCAAAGCACATGCTCTTCCGGTTTTTCCTTCTCCATGAATTCCGTTATCAACGCCATGTTCGCCCGAAACATTCGTTCCAGACAGTCGCAGTATTCCTGAGGTTTCAGTCCCGGCAGGCGGACAAGATCATACCGGTGAATCAACAGATTCCGCAGGTGATATGCCGGGAAGATCCAGTTCTTCACAAAATCCTCCAGCCGAAACGCGATGGTTTCCGCGACGTCCTTCAGTTTGGACAGTATGCCGGATGCCTTTTTCATACAGCCTCCTCATCGCAGTTTCTCATCTGTTCGGCTGTGCGGAACAGGGAGGCGGCGTCATCGACATGTTTTCCATCGTCCCGGCAGTAATAGGTGAGCACCCCTGGCAGCAGCGACTCCCGCCTGATCGCGCCGCTGTTCCGCCGATGGGACTCATTCTGTTTGATGCACCATCCCTGCATCTTCGTGTTCGGTCGCTGGGTGTTGTAGTAATGCTGATAATATTGCAGGATTTTCTTCAACTGCCGTTCGGAGACGATGAAAAACTGATTCAGACATTCCGATTTCACATGATGAACAAATGTTTCCGCCTGGCAGTTCATCACCGGCGCGTATGGGGTGATTCGCCGAGGCTGAAGTCCGATGGCGGTAAAATACCAGTCCACTTCTTTTGTATATCGTCGGTCGCAGTCGCGGATCAGAAATTTTGCATCAGTGCCGAAAGGACTCTCCGCATCAGTCCAGCTCTTTATCATGGACAGGACCCACGCCGAATCCGCCTTGCAGGATGCTCCGGC
>JAZUCR010000541.1:0-4271 GCA_045639225.1 Victivallales bacterium | reverse complement strand
CAGCAGGATCGGCACCGCAGTGGCGGTCATGCCGCGCTTGGGATGCGTATCGCAGCAGCCGCCCTGCTCCCGGATCTTATGCAGTTCGCGCAGCAGACCGGAACGGGTCTCGTTGGCTTCGGGCCAATCCTCGCGTCCGGGCAGACCGTTGCGGCGGATGAAGAAATCCAGCTGCGCGGGCTTGTACCAGGCCAGGATCACCCGGACCGTCCGCATGGCATAAGGTTCCGCATTGGCCTCGAAAACTGCGTTTTTGTTATTCTTGACCTTCCCGATCCGGAGCAGTTCGACCCGTTTGCCGTTGTTCAGGGTCACCAGCAGGAAACTTTCCTTGCCGGAGGCGGCGGCGCGCCGGAGCAGAGGTTCCGCCTCGGCGCAGAGACGCGGGATCAGTCCCCTGCCCTGCAGCAGAAGCGAACCGGAGGCGCCTTCCTCGTATTTGCCGCGGCCGGTGTGCCTCACATAGCCGCAGTCCGCCAGGGTTTTGAGAATGTTGTAGGCACTCACGGGAGAAATGCCGGCGGCGCGGGCGGCTTCCTGCGGCGAAACGAATTCATTCAGGATGCTCTTTTCACGCAGCAGCTCAAGGATCTTCAATGCACGCTCGACGGATTTCACTTTCTGATACATACGCATCCCCTGTTTATTAAGCTATTATTAATAACTCAACAAAATTTAGCTCCCCGTTTGAAAAAGTCAAGAGGATACAATATAATATATTAAAATTTTTCAAAACAGGGAGGAAATGAACATGAAAATCGATCCGGACACATTGAAAATCACCGACCTGCGCTTTGCGGACATCGACGGTGCGCCGAAACGCTGCACGCTGCTGAAACTTTACACCAATCAGGGGATCGTCGGCTACGGCGAAGTGCGCGACGCCTCCAGCCGGACCTATGCGGCCATGCTGAAAAGCCGCATCCTCGGCGAAAATCCCTGCAACGTGGAAAAGATTTTCCGCCGGATCAAACAGTTCGGCGGCGATTCGCGTCAGGCGGGCGGCGTCTGCGGCATCGAAGTTGCCTGCTGGGATATCGCCGGAAAAGCCTGGGGCGTGCCCGTCTGGCAGCTGCTCGGCGGCAAATTCCGCGACAGGATCCGCTGTTACTGCGACACCGATTCCGAAGGCGGCGGACGCGACATGGGCAAAGCGCTCAAGGAACGCATGAAACGAGGCTTCACGTTCCTCAAAATGGACCTCGGGATCGAACTGCTGATGAACGTGCCCGGCGCACTCTGCGCTCCGCTCGGCTTCCTCGAAACCATGAAGGAATACAAGCAGGTCTTCAAGACTCCGCACGGCTCGATCAACCCCAATGCGATGCGAGGCGCGGCCTACGACCTGTTCAACACCGCCCACCCGTTCACTGGGATCCACCTCACGGAAAAAGGTCTGGACTACCTCGAAAAATACATGGCGGACGTCCGCAAGGAAGTCGGATACGAAGTCCCGATCGCGATCGACCATCTCGGACACATCCCGCTGGAAGACTGCATCAAGCTGGCGAAGCGGCTGGAAAAATACAATCTTTCGTGGATGGAGGACGCAGTGCCGTGGCAGATGACCAATCAGTGGGTGCGGCTGCATGAAGCGACCACGGTCCCGCTCGGAACCGGCGAGGACATGTATCTGAAGGAATCATTCAAGCCGCTGCTGGAATCCGGAGCACTGGCGGTAGTGCATCCGGACATTCTGACCGCGGGCGGCATCCTCGAAACCAAGAAGATCGGCGACATGGCCGAGGAATACGGAGTCCAGATGAACCTCCACATGGCGGAAAGTCCGGTCGCCTGCATGGCGGCGGTCCACGTGGCGGCGGCCACCCGCAACTTCATGTCGCTGGAACTCCATTCGGTCGATGTGCCGTGGTGGGGCGATCTGGTCAATCCTGCCCTGAAATACGACGGCGGCTATATCGATGTTCCGAATACGCCCGGACTCGGCATCGAATCGCTCAATGAAAAGCTGATCAAAAAGAATCTGCATCCGGATTTTCCGGAAGCCTGGGCGCCCACTACGGAATGGGACAAGGAATGGGCGAACGACCGCCAGTGGTCATAAAACCAAAACCGAAAGGACTTGATGTCATGACGAATATTTCAAATGACAGACAGGAACGGCTGGAACTGGTGAAAAATGCGGTGATCTACCAGATCAATCTGCGGGTTTTCACCAAAGAAGGGACTTTGGCGGCGGCGGAAAAATTTCTGCCGGAAGTCGCGGACACCGGGGCGGACATCGTGTATCTCTGTCCGTTCATGGAATCCGATCCGGATCCCGATCCTGCGCATTGGAGCGCGCGGCAGAAACGTTCCCTCTGTGACAATCCCCGCAATCCCTACCGGATAAAGGATTATTATAAGGTCGATCCGGAATACGGCACGGATGACGACCTCAGGTCGTTCGTGAAAACCGCCCACTCCCTGAAGCTGAAAGTCATGGCCGATCTGGTCTATATGCACGCAGGACCGTCGTTCGGGAAAGAACATCCGGAATATGTCCAGAAAGGCGATTCAGGCAGAGTGAAACTGAACAGCTATCATTTCTGCCAAATCGATTTCGATTTCGCGGAACTGCGGGAATATCTGTGGCGGAACATGGAATACTGGGTGCGGGAATTCGACGTGGACGCCTACCGCTGCGACGTCGGCGGAGCTGTCCCGCTGGATTTCTGGGTCGAGGGAAGACGCCGGGTCGAAAAAATCAAACAGCCGTTCCTCATGCTGAATGAAGCGGAAATCCAGTCGCGTCCCGCCGATCAGGACAAAGCTTTCGATATCAACTACTGTCAATGGTGGACTCAGGGTTCCTTTCCGGACATTTTCCGGTGCGGGATGCCGGTCAAGGAGCTGGAACTGGCCTGGGTGCACGCGGAAAAAGCCCGTCCCGGAGCCGTCTTGATCCGGGCGCTGGAACATCACGACTCCGCCAATGACATGTATTATTCCCGGTTGGAAAAAATTTCCTCCGCCAAATGCGAAGCCGCTTACGTGCTCTGCTATACCGTCAACGGGGTGCCGTTCCTGTATAACGGCTGCGAATATTGCGATACTTCCCGCCACAGCATTTTCGGCAATCCGGGGCAATTCTTTATTGACCGGAGCAAAGACCGCACGGAGCGGACCGCATTCCTGCGGAAACTGGCGGACCTGCACCGGAATGAAGCGGCGATCCGCGAGGGTTCCACACAATGGCTGGAAAATTCCGCTCCGGAATCGCTCTGCACCTGGCTGCGCACGGCTCCGGACGGGGAAAAGATTTTCTGCGCGGTCAACCTCGGCAATGACCAGGTGACCGCGCAATGTCCCGCCGCCGCGGATTTTGCCGACGGGGAAATCCTGCTGTCGTGCGGGGCGGGGATCGGCACTGCCGGCAAGCTCATTCTGAATGCCAATGGATTCATACTCATAAAAACCAGATAAAACGGGAGTTTTTTCAAATGTCATCACGCAAGGAAATTTTAAGGCCGTTCGAAGAGAAAAAGGATTACATGAACGACCGGATCGCGACCGGGATCGAGGCCAACCGGAAAGGGTTCGCTTTTCTGAACCTGGTCGATGAAAAAGGCGAAGCAGTCAAAAATGCCGAAGTCAAAATCATCCAGAAGACCCATGATTTCAAATACGGCGCCAATCTGTTCATGCTGGAGGAATTCCCGAAAAAAGGACAGAACGAAAAATACAAAAGATATTTCGCCGATGCGTTCAACATCGCCACGCTGCCGTTCTACTGGGACACGCTCGAACCGGAACAGGGAAAACCGCGGTTTGCCAAGAACAGTCCGAAGATCTATCGCCGCCCTGCCCCCGATCTCTGTCTCGAATACTGCGAAGCGAACGGGATCGAGCCCAAGGCGCATTGTCTCAACTATGCCGCGCTCATGCCGCAATGGGCGAAAGGTTCCATCACGTGGGAAAAACAGTGTCTGGAAAAACGTTTCCGTGAACTCGCCGAACGCTATGCGGCACGCATCCCCATGTGGGAAGTCACCAACGAGACCTTCTGGATGACCCGGACGCTGAGCACGCTCTATGCGCAGGACGATCTGGTGGAATGGAGTTTCGCGCTCGCGGAAAAATATTTCCCGGCCAACAAGCTGGTCATCAACGAGGCACACAGCCGGGTCTGGAGCAATGAGTTTTTTTTCGGGAACCGCAGCCCGTATTTCATGCAGATCGAACGTGCCCTGCTCAAAGGCGCCCGGATCGACGCGGTCGGTATGCAGTTCCACATGTTTTACCGGAAAGAAAATGAGCTCAGTTCGACC
>JAZUCR010000540.1:0-3246 GCA_045639225.1 Victivallales bacterium | reverse complement strand
GACCTTTTTTGATTGATCTGGCCATTACTTCTTCCTCCGTTCAACAATGAATTTGGTGCTCGGTTTCTTCGGATGGCGGGTGCGTTTGCCTTTGGCAAGCTGACCCCAGGGAGAGACCGGATGACCGCCGCCGCTGGAACGTCCTTCACCGCCGCCCATCGGATGGTCGATCGGGTTCTGGACCACGCCGCGGACATGGGGACGGAAGCCGAGATGACGTTTCATACCGGCTTTGCCCATGGAGGCGTTCATGTAATCGAGATTGCCGACCTGGCCGATGGTGGCCTTGCAGTCGAGGTTGACCATGCGGACTTCACCGCTGGACAGCTTGATCTGCGCGTAGTCGCCGTCTTTGGCACGGAGAGTGGCAACCTGGCCGGCAGCGCGGGCCATGCGGCCGCCCTTGCCCGGGACCAGTTCGATGTTATGGATCTGCACGCCCAGCGGGATATTGCGGAGTTTGAACGCATTGCCCGCCTGGATCTCGCCCTTGTCGGCGGAAATCACTTTCTGTCCGACTTTCATTCCGACCGGAGCCAGAATATAGGATTTTTCGCCGTCTTCATAAGCGATCAGAGCAATGAAAGCGGAACGGTTCGGATCGTATTCGATCTGCTGAACGGTCGCCGTCATGTTGTCTTTGTTGCGGCGGAAATCGACCATGCGGTAGGTGCGCTTGTTGCCGCTGCCGCGGAAACGGGTGGTGATGCGCCCCATATTGTTGCGTCCGCCGGTCGATCTTTTGCCTTTGCAAAGGCTCTTTTCCGGAGTGCTGCGGGTCAGTTCGGAATAATCGACCACCGTGCGACCGCGCATGCTTTTCGTAGTAGGTCTGTAGGATTTAATAGGCATCTTTCATCTCCTTATGCGAGCTCGATGGTGCCTTCGGCGAGGGTAACGACAGCCTTTTTCCAGCTGGCGCGACGGCCGGGGATCGGGGATCTGCCCACTCGTTTGAGCTTGCCCATGAAATTGAGGATGTTGACGGATTTGACCTTGACACCGTAGATTTCCTGAACGGCGGCGGCGATTTCCAGCTTGGTGGCTTTGACCGCGACCTTGAACGCATATTTGTTCTGTTCTTTCAGAAGTGCGCTTTTTTCAGTCATCATGAGGTGTTTGACAATATCGTAAGGACTGTTTTTCTGCATTTTCTGTCCTCCTTATGCCAGACGTTTCAGGAATGCGTCGAGCGCATCCTTGGTGAACAGGATCTTGTCGGAGTCCAGGATGTGATACGTATTCATGGCATCATATTTGAGCATGAAGACATTCCACAGATTGCCGGACGCGCGGCAGAGGTTTTCTTCGTATTCCGGCACGGAAACCAGCAGCTTGGCCTCATCCACTTTCAGCGCGCTGAGAATGGAGACGAAGTTTTTGGTTTTGCCGTCGGGCAGATTGAGAGCATCGACCACGATCACCGCATTGTTTTCGAGCGCATCGGAGAAGGAACGTTTCAGCGCCAGTTTGCGGACTTTGGCATTCACTTTGAAGGAATAATCGCGGGGTTTGGGACCGAACGCGACGCCGCCGTGACGCCAGACGGGGTTACGGGTGGAACCGGCACGAGCACGGCCTCCGCCTTTCTGCTTGAACGGTTTCTTGCCCGCTCCGGAGACTTCCGCACGGGTTTTGGTGGATGCGGTTCCGGCACGGTTTTCCGCCAGGAAACAAACCACGGCGTCATGAACGGCCTGTGCACCCTTTTCGAGCTCAATGAAAGAATCGTCGATGGTGTAATCCCCGACTTTTTCTCCCTTGACATTCAGTATGTCGATTACTTTAGACATCATTATCACCTGTCAGTTGAATCCCGGAGGATCATTTCTTGATAGCTTTCTTGACGATGAGCGTGTTTCCGTTGGGTCCCGGAACGGCACCGCGAACGAAAATCAGATTCTCATCAGCAGAAACTTTAACGACACGCAAATTCTGCACCGTAATGCTGGTATTGCCGAGCTGACCGGGCATCTTTTTGCCCTTGATGATATTGCCGGGTTTTTCGCGGCAGCCGATGGAACCGGGTTTCCGGTGCCAGCCGCCGCCGTGTCCGTCACGTCCGCCGCCGAAATGATGCCGCTTCATGACGCCCTGGTAGCCTTTACCTTTGGTGAATCCGGAGATGTCCAGAAATTCGCCCTCGGCAAAAATATCGGCTTTGAGCTGGGAACCGATTTCCTCGGTCGGATCGGCATCCGCACGGAATTCGCGGATCACCGCCGGAGGATTCTCGGCCAGACCGGCTTTCTTGACATTGCCGATCACGGTTTTGGAGGTGTTTTTGACTTTCTTCGAACCAAAGCCAACCTGCAGGGCGGAATACCCGTCACGTTCTTTGGTTTTGACGCCGACGACCACACACGGGCCGGCTTCGATGACGGTCACCGGGATCAGAATCCCTTTGTCGTCATAAACCTGCGTCATACCGACTTTCTTTCCGATTAAACCTTTCATTTTGCTCCTTTCAGGCACATGCTCTCTCGGAAAAAGAACCTTGGTGCCAAAAATTGCCTTTTATTGAAAATTGATCAGAACGATCAATTGCCAACCTTGATGGTGATTTCCACGCCGGCCGGAAGATTGAGCTTCTTGAGCTCGTCAACCGTCTTCGCAGTCGGTTTGATGATATCCATCAGACGCTTGTGCGTTCTGATTTCGAACTGGTCCATGGATTTTTTGTCCACGTGAGGTGAACGGTTGACGGTGTAGCGTTCGACCCGCATCGGCAGCGGGATCGGGCCGGCGACGACCGAACCGGTTCTCCGGGCGGTGTTCAGGATCTCCGCCACGGACTGATCCAGGATACGATGCTCGTAAGACTGCAGTTTGATGCGGATCTTCTGAGCCGATTTAGCAGTTGAAGCTTTAGCACTCATTTTGTTTTCTCCACTATTTTCTTTTGAATTGCTTCTGGAACACGTTCAAATACGGAAGGCTCCATGGTGTAGGAAGCCCGTCCTTTCGACAGCGAGCGGATCGCGGTGGCATATCCGAAGAGTTCGGACAGCGGAATATTGGCCAGCACCCGCGTGGCGCTCTCCTGGGTTTCGATCTCCACGATCGATCCGCGCCGGGAGGAAATATCGCCGATGATGTCGCCCATATTTTCGTCCGGAGTCGTGATCTCGACCTTCATGATCGGTTCGAGCAGGGTCAGACCGGCTTTTTTCGCCGCATCCTTCAATCCCATCGAAGCGGCGATCTTGAACGCCATTTCCGAGGAATCCACCGGATGGTAGGACC
>JAZUCR010000539.1:0-4456 GCA_045639225.1 Victivallales bacterium | reverse complement strand
ATCGATTTTGAAACCTCCGACCCTGATCTTTCCTGTTTTGACTTCCGGGAACCGGATGGTGATCCGGTTTCCGGTCCGAACGGACGGCGCGTTGATTTTCCGGAAAACTTTTCCGTCATGCCAGGACACTGCGGCTTCAGACAGCCTCGGGACCCCGGATTTGGAAAGCAGGGTGTAAAGGACCACTTTGGAAACGGTTTGCTCCTTCGCGAAACTGATTTCGATCCAGGGATCCTTATCGTGTCCGACGGGCCCCCAGATCATGAAGTCCGAGGAATGATCCTTCACGCCGTCGAGCAGGAAATAGAACGTATTGATTTTGTAGAAATAGTTCGTGAACCAGCTTCCCAGGTCGGACGAACCTTTGATCTCCGGAATGTTTTCCGGCCGGTCTCCGGCAATGAATTTTTTGTAGTCCCGGATGTTGTCGATCTCGCCGATGCCGGCTTTGTTGCCGGGCAGTTTTCTGGCTTTTTTCATTTCCGCGATCCGGTTCCGGACCGAAGCAAGATCTTCCACGCTTGCCGCCCGTTCTGCCGAGGAGAGATAAACATGGGTCTCCGCCGGTCCGAAATGATCTTCGAAGGTCCCGTTCTGCAGCTTGACGGATCTTTTTTCCCCCAGGACATGAAGCTGTCCCGGGAGTTTCCCGCTGACGGTGAAGGCTGCGTCGAAGCTCTTCAGGGAAGTATTGACTGCGATCAGGATGTATTCCCCGTTCCATTGCTTCAATCCCGCCTGGAAGTGTTCGGCCCCTTTGGGGGTCTTGACTTTGACGGCCCCGGGAACGGTATTTTCCAGAACGAGATCTTTGATCTGCACCAATTCCAACCCGACCGCATCCGGAGCGATCGTCAGGGAGGAATTCAATCTCGATTCCTGAAAGTTGTAGAGCTGGAATCCCTTGCAGTTGTGGATCAGCGCCTGATAGATTTCGGCGCGGTAATCATCGAAAGTCGGGGCGGCGGTACCCCAGACGAATGCCTGCGGGACCAGCCAGGCGGGTTTTCCGAGCTCGGCCGCGGCTTTCATCCAGTCGGAGGTCGACCAGCGCGGTTTCTTGGTGGAGCCGTCCGCCATATACTGAATATAGCAGTCGGGCATGAGGATGTCGCAGCCTTCATAAAACTGCTGCATCCCCTGGATCCCCCAGTTCAGCATCAGGTTCGGATGGTAAGGATCCAGCTCCTGCATCAGTTCGTGCGCCTGGACGAACCATTGCGGATTGTTGCCGCCGCGGCTTTCCGGTTCATCCGCAAAATACCAGGCCAGCAGCGACGGATGTTTTTTCATTTCGGGGATGTATTTTTCCAGATGCTTTTTCTGCTCGGGACGCAATCCTCCGGTCCGGGCGGCATGGGCAAAGATGCTCCACTCATGTTTCCCGTTGAATTCCTGATACGGGAAGACGATATTTTTCAACCCCGCCTCGGCATACCGGGTCAGAAAACTGTTGAAGCGTTCCAGCGACCTGGAACCGATACCGTAGTTCAGCTCGGAATTGAATGCTTTGGTGTTCGGATCCGGCGGCTGGCAGATAAACCATCCGTAAGGAAGAAAACGTTTCCCTTCGACGTGCGTGATCCCCTGGGCATCCAGATAGACTTCCCCGGACTGGAACGGCAGTTTCCGGATCCGGATATTGTTCTTGTGCTCTTTTCCCGCGGACGCTTCCAGAAAATAGACCCCGTCGGGCAGGTCTTTCCCCGGAAAACTGACTTTGACCGGCAGCGCGCTTCCCGGAAATTCCCGGGAAAACACCGGTTTTCCGTCCTGATTTTTCAGGCTGACTTTCACCGTATCGGTCCGGATCCCGTCCAAGGCGATCTCAGCCTCGATGGTTTTGTCCGGCATGGTGGCATAAAGATTGTTCCGGTAGGCCGGACGGATCAGTTTTATGGCAATGGGCTGATAACGGATCTCCGTCGGCACCAGCGTCTGCTTCAGCAGAGTTCCGGCCGGCGACCAGTAGGAAAGCGAAAGGAAATATTTGCCGTTCCTGATGCCGGTCAGCGGTATCTTGACCCGGGCAAATTTGCCGTTCTGCAGATCGACTTGCTTTCCGCCGGAAGCCTGACACCGGAATTCCCGGTCGAGCAGTTCATATTTGACCTCGGCGATTCTGAAATTTCCCGTGTGATTGATCAGGTCGGCGGAAACTTCATGGACGATCTTTTTCTCTTTGTTCAGCCTGGTTTTACCGTCGATATTATCCACGGCAAACCGGAAATCCGCCGGATCGAGGTTCGGCAGTGAAAATTCCGGATAGACAGCCGGATGCGATGAACCATCCACTTTGGCCCAGGAGGTGATCTCCATCTTTTTTCCCGCATGACGGTTCCGGTTGATATTGAACCGCCATTTCGGATTTTTCCCGGGGGCGAGCGAGGCGACCGGAACGGCACACTCCACCGTCCAGCGGTCCGCATGGCGTTGGGTTTTGACCGTCGCAAAACTTCTCCACTGGAAGAAAGGCGTGTAGATATTTCTTCCCGTATTGTCATCGCCCAGAAAGATTTCCTGGATCTTGCCGTTCGGATCGATCAGGATCTTATGGAAGGAAAGCAATGCCGGATCGTGGACCATGAGGAGCTCCACCGTATCGTTCAGCCAGAACATCTCCGACGCCCGGGGAAGCGGCCCTTTGACGGAAAGATTTTTCATGGACGGTTCGAGGGCTTCGATCAGGAAATAGAGATTGTCTTCATCGTAAGCCAGTTTGAACCGGGTGTCGGCTTTCGGAACGGCATGAGTTTTGTAGACGGTGAATCCGCTGTTCCAGGGGAGAGATTGCCAGACCGGATCATTTCCGATTCCGTCGATCACGGGCGGTTTTTTCGCAAATGCCAGATCTCCGGAAAACACCGCCAGGGATACCAGCGCGGCCAGACTGCAAAGCAATTTTTTCATTTCAATCCCAAGTCCTTTTCAGCGAGTATAAGATATTTCTGGAAACCATCTTGGTTTGAAGCTTGTTGTTCTTGTCCCTGGCCTGGAAAATGATATACAGCGCCATTTTGTAATCTCCGGCCGGCCAGGTTTTCGTATTTTTCACCAGTATGGAATCGGCGGGGATCTTCCACACCCAGTCCATGATGAAAACCGTGCTCCATTCCTTGAGCTTGTCCGGCGTGATCCTGGCGCCGGTGGCTTTGGCGAAAACGGCAGGCACATTCGGAACATAAGCGACCAGCCTCCACGCCTTCGGGACATATCCTTCCGGACATTTCCAATTGAGCTTGATTTTGAGGGGAGATCCCGCCGGAATGACTTTCTCCAGGACTTCCGGACGGATTTCGAAAGTCCGGTCCTGGCCGAACGATCCGAAAATGGCACAGAGCAGTGCTGAGACGAAGATGATCTTTTTCATAAGACGTCCTCCCGATTTCTTTTTCCGGTCCTGTCATGATCAGAAAACAACCACTCATTATTGTTCCGGAACTGTTTTTATTATAGCATGGGAAAATTTGCTTGTCAATGTAAAATAGTTTTTTTTTGATCTTTTATTGACCCACTTAAAATACGTGCTATATTACCGCAGAAATGAACGTCACAGGAAAGGATGAGGATAAGATGAATGACCCGGCCGGAAACAAAGTGAACGGAATGCTGCGGCAGCTGCGGGAAGAACTGAACCGTAAACAATATGACCTGAATTCTAGATTTCCCTCGGAATACGATCTGGCGGACCGGTTCGGCGTCAACCTGAAAACCGCCAACAAGACGGTGTCGCTGCTGGTGGCCGACGGTTATCTGAAACGCGGCCGCGGCCGGCAGGGGACGATCGTGGTCCGGCATACGCTGTTTCCCCGGAAACATATCGCTTTCATCGGCAACATCCAGCATCCGTTCATCGCGATGGAAGCGCACGGCGTGCAGGCCGCTGCCCTGGAAGACAATTCGCTGGTCAGTCTGATCGGGCCTCTGCCGGATGATCTGAACCGGATCCTGAACCAGCTTTCCGGAACGAAGATCGACGGGATCGTTTCCTCCTGCTACGGTCTCCTGCCGGATCTCGGTCTGCCGGTCGTTTATCTGGAAGACCAGGTCGGGGAAACGGTTTTTCCGGATTTCGCCGCCTGCGATTCCTACCGTGCATCGTATCAGATGATGCAGGAACTGCTGAAACGCGGACACCGCGACATCGTTTTGCTGTTCCAGACCAAGAATAATCCGGAGCGACTGCAGGGGTATTACGACGCCATGCGGGAAGCCGGGATCACGGATTACGAAAAGCGGACTTTCCGCATGTTCGAATATACCGTCGGCGAGACCAATCTGCTGCTCAGCCGGATCTGCCGGAAATATCCCGGTTTTACCGCTATCGTCACCTGTTCCGACGACGATATTTTCCGCATGATCGTCAGCATGAAACAGAAGAAAATGGATTGGGAAGGCAAGATCGCCATGATCGGTTTCGGCAAGCTTCCCGGCATCAGCGATGTTTATCCGATCG
>JAZUCR010000538.1:0-3146 GCA_045639225.1 Victivallales bacterium | reverse complement strand
GGTCGGACAGTGTATTTTGTCCCATGGTGTTTTCCTTTCCTTTTTTTGTTTGTGGAAGAACAATAAAGTAATGTGAAAACACCAGCTTTTCAAGTCCCTTTCAGAAACTATAGGACAAAAGCCCCAATCGTAAATATTTATGGAACTGACGGCAGGGGTCTTCTCTGCCGCCCTTTCAGGGCTTGAGATGAGGGTGTGATCTGAACCCGGGGCTGCGCGCCCCTACAGGGCACTTGCACCCGGGCTGATATCTGCCGCTCTTACAGAGCGTGAGCCCTTACAGGGCAAATGGGTTTCGTGAAATCTTACTCATTAATTGAACTATGTAAGTCGAAAACTGAGCAAGAACACAGCGCTGAAAGCGCCAGAGCCACGTAGAAATGCAGAAAAACCCCGGGTATGGAATAATCATCAGCGCTGAAAGCGCCAGAGCCCCGAAGGGGCGGCAGATATCAGCCCGGGTGCAAGTGCCCTGTAGGGGCGCGCAGCCCCGGGAAAAAAACGCCGAAAAAACAAGCCCTGTAAGGGCGGCAGATCAGCCCAGTCCGGAAAAAACACCCCCTTTCCTCGGAAGAATCTTGAGACAATTTTCCCCGGCCGCTTGATTTTTGACCGGAATCCCGTATATTAACTGGTGGTTTTCAGGAGATCAGACGATATGATTTGGATCGATACCCATTTCCACGGGGGAGAATATCTGCCGGATTTTGCCGCCTATATCCGGGAAGCGGAAGAGGCAGGCGTGCGGCGTCTGCTGCTGTGCGCCTCCGGCAAAGAGGAAACCGGACCTGCCCGCGATGCCGCCAAAGCATTCCCCTGCTTGTATTACGCGGTCGGGATCCATCCGCACAATGCGGAAAGCGACCGGGATTTCCTGCCGGAACTGAATCGGTTCACCGGCGATCCGAAACTGGCGGCGGCCGGCGAGATCGGTCTGGATTATTATTACGATTTCTCGCCGCGCCAGCCCCAGCTGGAAGCGCTGGAATATCAGCTCGACTGGGCGCTGAAAAACCATCTGCCCGCCGTCATCCACTGCCGCGACAAAGCCGAATCCGAACAGGCTTATGCCGATGCTTACGGTCTGCTGAAACCTTTTGCTGAACGCGGCGGCAAATTCGTGCTGCATTGTTATGCCGGATCGCCCGCTTTCGCGGAAAAATTCGCCGCGCTGGGCAGTTATTTCGGCGTCGGCGGCATGGTCACCTTCGGCAAAGCGGACAATATCCGGGAACTTGCCCGGCTGCTGCCGCTGGACCGTCTGCTGGTGGAAACCGATGCGCCGTATCTGGCGCCGAAACCCTACCGCGGCAAGCCGAACCATTCCAAGTTCATTCCGCTGATCGGCGCGAAACTCGCCGAAGTCAAAGGGATCACGCCGGAAGAATGCGCGGCGGCCACCACCGCCAACGCCTGCCGTCTTTTCCCTGCCATCCAACTGCCGGAGGAAACCATATGAGCGACTGGATCAATATTCCGAACGACCCCGCCCATGCCGCCCGCGAACGCGCCAAGGCCCGCGAACTGCGCAAAACCGCCTGGTGGCGTTCCCAGATCGACAGGGGGATCTGCCACTATTGCCATCGGAAATTTCCGCCGCAGGAGCTTTCCATGGATCATATCGTGCCGGTGGCGCGCGGCGGCCGCAGCGTCCGCGGCAATGTGGTCCCCTGCTGCAAGGAATGCAACAACAAGAAGACTTATCTGACCCCGGCTGAAATCATCATGGAACAGCTGGAGCAGGAAGAAAAGGAAAAAGCGGAAAAGCAATCATGAAATCGCTCCGCGAACTCTACCGGATCGGCCGCGGTCCTTCCAGCAGTCACACCATGGCGCCGGCGCGGGCCGCGGAAATCTTTCTCCGCAAAGCACCCGCGGCTGCCCGCTATGAGGTGACTTTGCACGGCAGTCTGGCGGCCACCGGCAAAGGACATTTCACCGATCAGGCCGTGGCTGCCGTACTGGGCAGGGAACATACTTCGATCCTCTGGAAACCGGAAACCGTCCTGCCGTTTCATCCGAACGGCATGATCTTCCGGGCATTCGACTCAAACGGTGCGGAAACGGCGTGCTGGACCGTCTATTCCGTGGGCGGCGGGGCATTGAGCGAGGGCCCCGGTTCCGCGGACGAACCGGAGGTCTATCCGTTCCGGAATATGGCGGAAATCATGGAATACTGCCGTTCCGAAGGCATACCCCTGTGGCAGCTGGCGGAACGTTTCGAAGGTCCCGAAATCTGGGATTATCTGCAGACCGTGCTGACCCAAATGGAAAACACCTTGAATGAAGGTCTCGGCAAGGAAGGCGTCCTGCCGGGCGGACTGCATCTGCCCCGGAAAGCGAGGGAAGTTTTCCTGAAAGCCAGGGCGCAGCGCAGCGGGATCCGGCGGACCGGCCTGATCGCCGCTTATGCGTATGCGGTCAGCGAAGAAAACGCCTCGCTCGGCGTGGTGGTCACTGCTCCGACCTGCGGGTCCTGCGGCGTGCTGCCCGCCGTGCTGCACTATTGCCGCGAAACCGATCATTGTTCCCGGACCGAACTGCTGCATGCGCTGGCGGACGCCGGACTGATCGGCGATCTGGTCAAACAGAACGGTTCGATCTCCGGCGCGGAAGTGGGCTGTCAGGGGGAAGTCGGCGTGGCGTGTGCCATGGCGGCCGCGGGTGCAGCACATCTTTTCGGCGGCACCGTGATGCAATGCGAATATGCCGCGGAAATCGGTCTGGAACATTTCCTCGGTCTGACCTGCGATCCCGTGATGGGACTGGTCCAGATCCCCTGCATCGAGCGCAATGCGCTGGCGGCGAACCGTGCCGTAATCGCGGCGGAACTTGCGCTGCTTTCCGACGGATCCCACCGGGTCTCTTTCGATGCGGTCATCCGCACGATGCTGCAGACGGGCCACGATCTGCCGTCCCTCTACCGGGAAACCGCCGCAGGCGGCCTGGCGGCAGTCTGCCGGGACAACGTTCAGGAAAAGAACTCCGCTTTATAAGCCACCGCGGGTTTCCGCGAACTTTGTCGGACAGGTCGGACCTGTCAGACAGGTCGGACAATCGCGAGATACACGGCATGGCACGAGATCTCAGGAAGCGCGCTCTGCCTATCCGGCTTACTTGTCCTCCGGAGCCTTGGCGAAGGAGGA
>JAZUCR010000537.1:0-4282 GCA_045639225.1 Victivallales bacterium | reverse complement strand
GAAGCGTCCGCCAAACTGCATACCGCAACCCATCTGCTCCATGCCGCGCTCCGGCAGGTCCTCGGCGACCATGTGGCGCAGAAAGGTTCCAACATCAACGGTGAACGGCTCCGTTTCGACTTCTCCCATCCGGATAAGATGACGCCGGAACAGCTCCAGGAAGTCGAACGCCTGGTCAATGTCGCCATCGAATCCAAGACCCCGATCGTCTGCGAGGAAATGAGCGTTGACGCCGCCCGCGAACAGGGCGCCATCGGTCTTTTCGGCAACAAATACGGTGAGATCGTCCGTGTTTACACGATGGGCAAATTCAGCAAGGAGATCTGCGGCGGTCCGCATGCATCCAACACCGGCGATCTCGGGCATTTCCGGATCCTCAAGGAAGAAAGTTCCAGCCGCGGCGTCCGCCGCATCAAGGCTGTTCTCGAGTAAATGTCAGTCCAATGAGGAAGGAGAAAGATTATGGCCAATGGTGAAACTTTGATTTCCGGCAGCGGCGACCGTTACGCGGTCAAAGCCGTCGGGCGTGCCACTTTCGAATGTGTGGCTCCCCTCCGCGCCCTGGCTAAGGAACTCGACAGCAAAACATTCAAACAGATCGACATCGATCTGTCCGACTGTCAGGGCATGGACAGCACCTATATGGGCGTGCTGGCCATGATGGCGCTCCGGGCCAAAAAGATCAATGCCTCGATTTCCATTTACAATGCCAGCGAGCAGAACAAGACTTCGCTCTGCGGTCTCGGTCTGAAACGGCTTTTCCAGTTTACGGAAGGGACGGTGGCGATGGATGCGCAAATCGCGTCCGATGCCGCTCCGGTCGATCAGAAGACCCATGCGGAGACCGTGCTCGAAGCGCACAAGACCCTGATGGATGTCGATCAGGAAAACGTGCAGAAATTCGAGAAAGTGGTGGATTTCGTTCAGAAGGATCTCGACCGTCTCAACGAAAAATCCGAATAAGTCTTCATCCAAATCGAAAATCAACCCCGGCGGAGCACAAGCTCTTCCGGGGTTCTTTTCGGTTTGCACGACAGGAGGATGTCCTGTGGTTTTTCATGCTTCTCTGATATCCGGCGGGGTGAAAACCTTGATGAATGCACAGGGATTCTCTTTCAATGCCCGGTAGGCAGTCTGTTCCAGCAGCGGAGCCGAATAAACTTCGCAGACCGCAGTTCCGACGGTTCCCTGAGTAAGACCGCCGGCTTTTTCCAGCAGGTCGATGGCATAAGGATAATTCCGGACCAGACCGGGCATGTGAGGATAAATCGAGGTTTCGATTTCTTTTCCGTCGAGGTCGATTACCCTGGTCGGAAACAAAGTTCTGCAAACCGTCGGCGCACCCCCGGTATTTTCCAGAAAGTGCATCGTGGTATTGCTGCTGCGGGAGGCTCCGAGCATCAGGATTTTGCCGTTGTTACGGATCAGTTTTTCGAACGGGGATCCCCAGCCCGCCGTGACGGAACATTTTTCATGGCCGAGGATCAATTCTTCCCCTCTCGCGCCGAACACAGTCATGGAATGAGTCGGTGACAGTGACCGGTGCGTGCCGGGATAATGCCGGAAAAGTTCGGTCAGATAACCGCACCCGGACGGCGTATTCCTGACATCGAAACAGACCCCGGCAGCCGCCAGCAGATATTCGCTTCCGCTCTGGAAACCGGGCATCATGAGCGTTCCATCCGGCCCGAGCACGGTCAGCAGCGATTCCAGAACCATTTCCGCACCGCCGTCCAGCGGTCCCAATGCCCTCAGGGAAGAGTGCACCAGCAGAATATCTCCGTGCCGGATCCCCAGTGCCCTGATTTGTTCGATGCAGCTTTCTTTCGTAAGAGATTTCATTCCTGTTTTTCCTCCAACGTTCCCAGCCGAACTATTATCAGAGAAAGCTGATCAATCAGCTTTGCTTTCGGTTCTTTTCTGCCCGGAAGATCCAACCGGCGAAAAAGGCGGTGAACGGCGCTACCAGCACCAGAGAAAAACTGCCGATCAGCGTTTTGACCACTTCCGCAGCCACCAGCGTGCTGTTCAGAAAATCCAGCGGGGAAGTGCCCTGCGAGGCGAACATCATCAGCAAGGTGATGTAGCCGCCGGAATAGGCCAGCAGAAGAGTCGTGGTCATGGTGCCGACCACACTGCGACCGATCCGCAAGCCCGATCTGATCAGTTCCGTCGACGGCAATTGCGGGTTGTGATACGCCACTTCCTCCACGCCGGCGGCAATATCCATGGCCAGATCCATCACCGCGCCGGAACTGGCCAGGATCATCGCACCGATGAAAACATCCTGAATGTTCAGGAATTGGTAGCCGGAATACAGCAGCGGCTGGACATACGGCAGAGTCGCGCCGTTGATTTTCATGACACGGGTGAAAATATGCGCCATGGCCAGCCCCGCGAAAATGCCCGCCGCCGATCCGGCAAAGGCCGCAAGGCCTTTTTTCGTGACGCCCGCCACGAGATAGACGATCACCGCGGTCAGCACACAGACCGATCCGAAGATCAGCCAACTGGCGCTCCAGCCGCGCAGGACCAGCGGGATCACCGCTTTCCAGATCATCAGACAGCTGAAAACGAAACTGAACAGCGCCTTGGCGCCGGTCCAGCCGCCGAACCAGCAGAGGAGAACGCAGAATCCGCCGAACAGCGCCAGACCCCAGCCGAGCCGGTAATGGTCCTGTGCCACCAGCACCGTGTTTTTCGCGGCGGTGTCCGCGTCCTGTAGAATCACCACAGCAGTGTCGCCCGGCGCGAATTCCTTATCCAGTTCCATCTGGGCACGGAGTTCGTTGTTGGCCTGATAAACTGCACCGTTATATTTCGGATTGAGGAGCCGGACAGTGAGTTTCTGGGAGCCGAACTTTACCAGACCGTGCTGTTCCACCAGCGAATTGTCCACGGCGACGACCCGGGCCAGGACCGGTTTCCCGGGCTGTTTCGCCAGCGGGGGAGGGGACGGTACGAAATAGAGGCCGATGCAGCAGAGCAGTATGACTGCACTGAAGCACAGATCTCTTTTCTTCCTGTCCGTAAGCGGCCGCATCAGAGTATGCTCTTCATTCTGATGGCGATGTCGTAATTGTTGATGAACCCGGTGAAAATCTCGGATTTGACCCCTTTGCTGGTGGTCAGCACGGGCAGGCCGGTATGGGCGCCGCTGGTCCAGCCGACGCCGGCTTTGGCGGAGATGATCTTTTTGGCGGCGATCCCCAGAGCCGTTGCATTTTTATCCTTGAAAGCGGTTTCCAGCTGCTTGACTTCCTGGGCCGTGAGGATCATCGGGTCGCGGTCTTTCATCGGATATTTTTTCGGATTCTTTTCATGCGCGAGGATCTCCGGCGTCTTGACTTCGAATTTGAAACCGAAAGAATCGCTCAGGAACTTTTTCACATCGTCGAATTTCAGCTCCGGATTCTCTTTTTTCATTTTCTGGAACTGTGCGATGAAATTGGCGGTCGAACAGGTCTGATTCGTCAGCCGGTCGATATAAAGGGCATAACCGGTGCCGGCAAAGCCCATGGTCATGCCGCCGGTTTCATGGTCGCCGGTGACCACGATCAGGGTTTCGTCCGGATGTTTTTCCATGAATTTCAGGGCGACTTTGACCGCATCGTCGAACGCGAGGACTTCGCGGAGATTGGTTGCGGCATCGTTGGAATGACCTGCGTAGTCGATCGCGCCGCCTTCCACCATCATGAAGAAGCCCTTGGGATTGTCCTGAAGCATTTCGATTCCCTTGGCGGTAAACTCGGCGAGCGTGGCGACCGACTGGTCCTTGCGGTCGATCGCAAACGGCAGAATGGCGGCTTTGACGCCGTAGGCGAGCACTTTGCCATCTCCTGGTTTGAGGGCGAGCAGACCCTCGCGGGTGCCGATCACCTTGTAGCCGGCTTTGGCCGCCAGATCGTAGATGTCGCCTTTATACAGCGGAGATTTCTTGTCGGCATGTTTTGCGACTCCGCCGCCGCCGAAATAATCGAAATTGGAGGCGATCAGATCGAGCCCGATCGCATACATTTCGCTGCGGCTTTTGCGGTGACCGTAGAAACCCGCCGGGGTGGCGTGATTGATCGTGACAGAGGTGATGATGCCGACTTTTTTGCCTCTGTCGCGGGCAACTTCGGCCAGGGAGACCAGTTTCCGTTTGCCGTCCGCGCTCATGCCGATCCGGCCGTTGTTGGTGCGTTCTCCGCAGGCAATGGCAGTGGCCGCTGCCGCGGAATCGGTGGCCAGCGAATTCGCCGAGCAGGTCCGCGTGGTCGCATGGGCAGGCAGGGTATTG
>JAZUCR010000536.1:0-3090 GCA_045639225.1 Victivallales bacterium | reverse complement strand
GAACCAATACCAACCGGATCGTGCTGTTCCGGAAAGGTTCCTGAATGAACACGACTCTGTTTCCGATATCGATCGATAACACTCCCGGATTCCGGATAAATTTCATTATTCGAATCCGATATTTCTTGACTTTTGCATTTCTCAGAATTATAATACCATGATGCCGGTAATTGAGCACGAATTACCGGCATCATGATTTTTTGATTCCGATCTCAATTTACAGCAGAAATTCATGCACTTTCGTAAATCGATACAGCTATGAAGAAAGTATAAATCGCGTTTCCAACCGAAATAAAAACAGAGCCATAAGAAAACTGAAATCCGGGAAAGTTCATCAGTCCGGATGTTGTTCATCATCAGGACTGGTGATCAGCTCGGTGAATAATTACGCCAGATGTCCGTCTTTGAGCTCGACCATGCGGTCGGCGAGTTTCGCCACGTTGAGGTCATGCGTGACCATGACGATCGTCATATTGCCCTCGGCATGAAACTCTTTGAACAAATCGAGAATGCCGGAACCGGTCACGGAATCCAGATTGCCGGTCGGTTCGTCGGCCAGCATCAGCCGCGGTGAATTCATCAGGGCGCGGGCGATCGCCGCACGCTGCTGCTCTCCGCCGGAAAGCTCGTTGGCGCGATGATTCACCCGGTGTCCCAGCCCGACCCGGTTCAGCAATTCGAGCGCCTGCGCTTTGACCGCGCTTTTCGGCCGGTCTTCCATCAATGCCGGCAGCATCACGTTCTCACAGATGTTCAGTTCGGGCAGCATGTGGTAAGCCTGAAAAACGAAGCCGATGTTCCGTCGGCGGAAAGTCACCAGTTCGCGCTGATGCATCTCGGTCAGGTCGCGGCCGTCACAGACCAGCCGGCCGGCATCGGGACGCGAGATCGTCCCGATAATATCCAGCAGAGTGGTCTTGCCGCTGCCGGAGGCGCCGAGCAGCGCCACCCATTCACCGCGTTTCACCTGCAGTCCGACCCCTTTGAGCACTTCGATACGGTGTTTGCCGATCACGAAACTTTTGGTGATCCCGGACGCTTCCAGAAAAAATACATCATTCATAACGCAGAGCCCTCGAAGGATCCAGTTTTGCCGCACGGAAGGCGGGGATCACACCGCCGAAGGTGCATAATACGATGGAGATCAATGCGATCCAGACCAGATCGGTCATGATGATCTGCGCCGGGAGTTCATTGAAATAATACATTTCCGCCGGGAAGATCTCCTGTCCGGTCACCACCCGCAGAGTCTTCAGGATCAGCATCCGGTAACGCACCACCAGCGACCCGAGGATCATTCCCGCGCCGGTCCCGATCAGTCCCACGAAAAAGCCCTGCAGGATGAAGATCCGCATCACCGTGCCGGAGGAGGCGCCCATCGCCTTGAGCAGACCGATCTCCTTGGTCTTCTGGATCACGGTGGTGATCAGCGTGTTGGTGATGCTGAACGCGGCCACCAGCACAATGAAGATCAGCAGGAAGAACTGCATATTCTTTTCCACCTGGAGCACGCCGAGCAGACGGCCGTTGATCTCTTTCCAGGATTCGATGAAAGTCGAAGGGGCCTGAACCGCCAGCTTCTCCCGCATCTTCTTCAGGAAACCGTTCATGTCGAACGGATCGGGCACCCAGACATACACCGCGGACGCCACCCCCAGATCGAGGTCCAGCAGTTCACAGGCGTCGTCGATATTCATAAAGAGGAAATCACGGTCGAAATCGTATTTGTTGAAATTGGAAATGCCGGAGATCGTATATTCCGAGGGCAGATACATTTCCAGATTCTTCGCCACTTCCAGCTTGCCGTTCTTGCCTCGCTTGACCAGCTTGGCCAGATTGGACGGCGAATGCAGCAGGATCTTCTGGCCGATCCCGATCCGCAGGTTGCGCGCAATCAGATAGCTCATGATGATGCTGCCGCGTTTGAGCTCGCTCGTCCCCGCGGTGATGACCTCATGGAGTTTCAGATGGTCGGGCGCACCCTTTTTGAGATCCAGCCCGATGATCACCTTCGGGACAAACGCATCACCTTTCTGCAGCAGCACCGGCGAAATGATGACCGGCATCGCCTGACCGCCTGCATCGCGGACCATTTTGATGATCGGGTCGGGATCGTTGATCACATACCCGGAAAATTTGGAACGTATCTGGGCGTGCGAGGTGGTATCCAGCAGTTTTTCCCGCATCTTGGATGAAAATCCGGTCATGACCGCCAGCACCACGATCAGCACCGCGACCCCGAGCGCCACGCCGATCACCGAGATCAGTGTGATGATCGATACCGCGCTCCGCTTCGGCTTGAAATATTTCCAGGCTAAAAACAATTCCGTTCGAATGCTCATTTTCCGTTTGCTCTCCGTTCCCGGATCTCACGGATGATTTGACGGTCGTCAAATGGATGTTTCACTCCGTTGATCTCCTGATAATTTTCATGTCCTTTGCCGGCGGCCAGCACGATATCCCCGGCTTCCGCCAGTTCCGCCGCCAGGTTCAGCGCCTTTTTCCGGTCAGGTTCGATCCGGCAGACACATCCCTGCGGGATCCCCTTGCGGATATCTTCGATGATCGCCAGCGGATCCTCGGTCCGGGGGTTGTCGCTGGTGATGATGACCAGATCGGACCATTTGGCAGCCGCCGCAGCCATGCGGGGCCGCTTGGTTTTATCGCGGTCGCCGCCGCAGCCGAAAACCGTGATGATCCGATGTTCCGCCACCGCACGCAGCGTGCTCAGGACCCGCTCCAGCGCATCATCGGTATGAGCGTAGTCCACGAAAGCGCGCACGCCCCGGGCGATCTCCTGCGCTTCCAGACGTCCGGGCGGTGCGATCCCCGGTTCGGAAGCGATCCGCGCGATCAGCTCCAGCGGCACGCCGCACGCAGCCGCCAGCGAAGCCGCCAGCGACAGATTGCACACATTGAATTCACCGGTCAAAACAGAATGGACCGGCTGTTTTCCCCACGGGGTTTCCAGCAGGAAATCGGCACCGGACGTTTTCAGTTTCAAATCCTTTACCCGAATATCCGCGCCGGGTTCGTCATGCAGCGTCACCGAATGGACCGTCCGCCCTGCCCCGGCAAGTTCGGACCGCA
>JAZUCR010000535.1:0-14460 GCA_045639225.1 Victivallales bacterium | reverse complement strand
GGGGAAAAGAAGTGGGCGGACATGTCGATCGATCTGCTGAAAAAGCTCACCCCCTGGTACAATCAGCGCTTCAAGCTGGAACGTGCGGTCAGCTGGTACGGCTTCAGCCGGATTCTGGCCGTGCTGGCATGGGACTGGCTGTATGACGAAATGACTCCGGAAGACCGCGATGCCATTGCCAAAGAAATGATCGCCCACTGCAAATGGCTGACCGATCTGAAATTCATCCGGATGATGTGTCCGAAAGGCGAAGGACTGAACGGCCCCGGCAGCGGTTTTTATTCCGCCCAGTGCATGCTTCCATGGTACGCGGGGATCGTTTACCGCGGTGAAGGGTTCGATGATGCCTTCGCCGAAAAACAGCTGGAAGAAGGATTATCCGGTCATCTGGCCATGCTGACCAACCGCAACAACATGGCCGGTGATGTCGGCGGCAGTGTCAACAGCACTCCCGCTTATTGCTATGGGACTTACAATAATGTGGAGTTCTGGTTTTTCTTCTCCTGGAAAGCACTGACCGGAAAAAACATCTCGGAAGATTTCCCCGGGATGGGGTTGTTCCCCTTCTGGCTGGCCTATACGCTCTTCCCCGGCATTGACGGGCAGATCTATGACTTCGGTTCGGGTTCGGCATGGCATATCAGCAATGTCTTCCAGCCCCAGCCTGTCTATCATGCGCTCTTCCGGAATTTTTACAGCGGCTCTGCCGGCGATCTTTCGGATGATCTGATGGCCCTGCGCCGCTGGGAAAAAGGGAAATGGACTCAGTATGATCATCTGGTGAATACCGCTCCGTTTTATCCTTTCTTCAACCAGTTCGATTTGAAAAAGCACCGCAGGAACGAAAAACTCTACGCCTCCCTGCCCAATGCCTGTCTCTTTGAAAAATTGGGCCAGATTTATCTGCACAGCGGCTGGAAACCGACCGACACGCATGTGCTTTTCACCTGCGGTGCCCAGTCCGCCAGCCATAAGGAATACGATGAAAACAACTTCATCATTTACAAAGGCGGATTTCTGGCGCTGGATTCCGGAACCCGCACCTTCGATTTCACCAATGAAGGCAGACATCTCTTTTATGCGCATGTGAACAATTACAAGGAACAGAGTATCGCGCATAATGTCATCCTGATCCGGATGGAAGGGGAACAATTCAAGGGCTGGCGAATCGATCCGAAAAACATCGTCAACCATGAAGGCATGAACAAAACCACCGGAGGAGTCGTCCGCGCCTATGAGACGAATCGGGACTTCACTTATATCGCCGGCGACGCCACCGCCTGCTACAACCCCGCCAAGGCCAAACAGGTCGTGCGTCAGTTCGTGATGATCTATCCGGATGTGTTCGTCATTTACGATACGGTCAAATCCGAGAAGGACGATCAGAAAAAGACCTGGCTGCTCCATTCGCAGGAAGAACCGGTCATCGAAGGCGATACCTTCGAAGTCGTCCAGCGCGAAGGCCGGTTGATCTGCCGGACCCTGCTGCCGGAAAAAGCCGAGCTGGTCAAGATCGGGGGACCCGGCAAGGAATTCTGGGTGGACGGCAGAAACTTCCCGCTCGGACCTGAGTTGGAAAAAAATATCGCCGCCGCAAGGAAAAAAGGGGAGGATGCCCCGCTCTGGGGCGCCTGGCGTATGGCCGTCACCGATCCCGCCGCCAAAGCGGACAACACTTTCCTGCATGTGATCCAGGTCGGTCTGAAGAAAGAATTTACGAAAATGATCCCGACTCAGCTGATCCGCAAAGACGGCCGGGAAGGAACGAAATTTACCTATAACGGTATCGAATACACGATCCTGTTCGACCCGGCCAACGTTCCGGGCGGCAGTATCCGGGCCGTGAAAGACGGTAAAGTGCTGTATGACCGGCCGTTCAGCCGGGAAGTCCAGAAACAGCGGGCTGTCGATTATTTGAAATAAGCAGGAGGAATTTCCATGGTTTTTTCGACGGAAAAGATTGCTGAAAACGCGATCCGGCTGCATCAGGCAACGGCATCGCTCGAACATTACACCGGGATCGTGACTCTGCACGGGCTGGTGAATCTCGCGGAAACCACCGGACGCGCCGATTTGCGCGAACTCGCCGGCCAATGGCTGAAGCCCTTCTATTCCGGACAGGTCGCCAAAGTCGGGGGGATCTACGACAAGATGTACCGCTGCGGCGGCAACGCCTCGGCTCTGCTCGTCAAATACGGCATGGCTGCCGATGAAGTGCTCCCAGCCCTGATCCTGAAGGCCGATGAACTCATCAAGGAGCATCCGCGCGATCCCCACGGTCTCTTCGGCAAGATCGGCGCGCCGGAAAAAATCTGGATCGATTCGGTCTTCGCGGTCTGTCCGTTTCTGGCGATCCTCGGCAATCTGGCCAAACGGCAGGATTATATCGATGAAGCGATCTTCCAGATCCGTGTTTTCACCGATCTGCTGCTGGACTCTCAGAACGGACTGTATCATCAGTGCATGAATTTCCAGGGGCCGGGAACGATCAACGAGGACCATTGGAGCCGCGGCAACGGCTGGGCGGCGCTGGCGCTGGCCGAGCTGATTCTGGAACTGCCGGACAACCCGGAAATCATCCGGCTTTATACCGGCCTGATGGAAGCCTGCCGCAAGGTCCAGGACGAACACGGTCTCTGGCATCAGGAGATGACCCGTGCGGATTCCTACACGGAAACCTCCGGCAGCGGCCTGATCCTCTATACCGTCGGCCGGGGTCTGGAACGCGGGATCCTGCCGGAAACCTATCGGGAGGTTTTCCTGAAAGGTCTGCGCGGCATGCTGGGATATATCGCGCTCGACGGTTCGATCTATCACACCTGCCGCGGCTGTCTCGCTCCCGGACAGGGCAAGATCGAAGATTACATGAACTGGCCATGGGTCAGAAACGATGTCCATGCGTTCGGACCGGTCGCGCTGGCTTTCGGACAGGCTCTCCGGCTCGGCATCACCGAAATCGAACCCGCCGCCAATTGACAGGGAGATCATCATGAAAGTTTTACGCAGGATTTCCGCGCCGGGACGCTGGTGCGTCCACAGTTACTACACGCTGGTCCCGTATGCACCGGACGGTTCCGGCCGTCTGCTCCTCGCCGGAGCCGATCTGAAAACCCGGCTCGGCAAAGTCTATGTGATCGGCGCCGACGGCAAGGTGGAGGATGAATTCGGCGAAAATCCGGTCGAATCGAACTTTTTCCATACCGGATTCTGGCAGACCTGGAGTCCGGACTGCCGTTATGTCTATTTCCAGAGCGGATCGCTGACCGAGCCGAAAGTCACCCGGCGCGAACTCGCCACGGGACGGGAGATCACCCTGCGCGGGGATGCGGAAGGCGCGCCGCCGCACGGCGAACCGATCGCTTCGGGTCTGCTCGGCATGCTCTACGGCGCGGGTTACGGCTACGGCGTCTACAATCCTGCCATTGCTCCGGTTCCCTTCGAAGACCGCACCCGGCACGGGGTTTTCGAATACACGTTCGATCCGCCGGCGGAAACCCTGCGGCTCAGCGTGCAGCAGTTCCTGGATGCCCACCCGGACCGCGACAAACTCCTCGCCGAGGACCGGCGGCTGGCGGAAGTGCACGGCACGCCGACCGGACTGACCCTGATGTGCTACTGCATCCGGTGGAACCGGGACGGCAGCCGCATGATGATCCATTTCGGCAACCACTGCGTCGCCCGCAAGGAGCCCAAGGTTCTGTATCTTTTCACCTGCAAACGCGATTTCAGCGATCTGCATCTGGCGCTCAACCTCGAAAACGGCGGTGTTCACTGGTCCTGGCATCCCGATTGCGAACATCTGGTCGGCTACTCGAAACTGCCGGGCGGCGACCAGTGGGTCTTCTCCACGGTCCGTTACGACGGCACCGGCTGGCGGCAGGCCTGCGATGCCAAGGGCGGCGGACATCCTTCGGTTTCCCCGGCCGATCCGAACCTCATGGTGACCGATACCGGGGCCGGGACCATCGATTTCTGGGATCTCGAAGCAAACCGGATCGTCGACAGCGAATTTTTCCCGAATACCCAAGCTTCTCCGATCCCGGAGAACAAAGCGCGGGGCTGTCTCCGCAACGAGACCCGCGTCTGCCACCATCCGGTCTTTTCACGCGACGGTTCGCGCGTTCTCTTCAATGCGTTCGACGGCGATCTGAGCGAACTGGTGGAAGTCGAAGTCCCGAGGAGGAAATGAGATGAGTTTTCTGGTCAATCTGCTGTGCCGGGGAAACAACCAGCCGTCCTCGCGGGGATTTGCCGCATGGCTGGGCAGACGTCTGGCCCTGCGCAATCCGCGTGTGACCATTGCTCCGGATGCCGCCATCTCGCCCGCGGCAATGATCCATCCCCGTTCGGGTGCGGTCGAGATCGGGACCCGCAGCATGGTCTCGGCGGGGGCGGTCGTGGCCGGAAACGTGAAGATCGGCAATGATTCCTCCGTCCAGAACTACACGATCGTGGTCGGCTACGGCACGCCGGAGAATCCCGCCGGACTGGTGCGGATCGGCAACGGCGTCCGGATCGGCGCCCACTGCATGATCATCGGCGGCAACCATCGTTTCAGCGACCCTTCGACCCCGATCCACAAGCAGGGGATCGAACCGAAACCGATCGTGATCTGCGATGATGTCTGGATCGGCGGCAATGCCAATATCATTGCCGGGGTCACCATCGGTTCCGGCTGCGTCATCGGCGCCGGCTCCGTGGTCACGCACGATATTCCCCCGATGAGCGTTGCGGTCGGCGCACCCGCCAAAGTCATCAAAAAACGAGAAAAGACGGAATAGATCATGAGTTTGTCTGCCTATGAAAAACTGGGTCCGGCATTTGCCGCCGCGCTGACCGCGCAGAATGCCCCGGTCCCGACCACTCCCGAAGCGAAAGCCGAACTCCGGCGCCGGCTCTTCCGCATGATGCGGGTGAAAGAATCCTGGCTTCCGGAGATCCGCTGGGAATGCATCGCCCGGAAGAACTTCGGCGAAGTGGAAACGGAAACGCTGCGGTTCCGCTCGTGGGACGGCGTTTACGGCGATGCCACCTTCTATCTGCCGCGGAAACGGTCCGGCAAAGTACCCGCGATGCTTTTCAGTCCCGGTCATGCGTTCGATGCCGGACGGTTCTCCTCGAACTATCAGATCATGGGACAGCTGCTGGCCGCACACGGCACGGCGGTGCTGATTTTCGATCAGTTCGGACTCGGGGACCGGGTCCATACCGGTCACGCCTGCTATGGACCCTTCACCTGCGGGACCACCGTCATCGGCCTGATGATCCTGGAAGGGATCGCACTTTTCAACGCGCTGACCGCGGACGAACGGATCGATCCGGCCCGGACCGGCATTATGGGACAATCCGGCGGCGGACAGAACACCCTGTTCCTGTCCGTGGCGCTGCAGGAGCGGGCGGCGCTGGCGGTCGTCAGCGGCTGGACCGGCTCTTTCGAATTTACCGCCCGCAAGGAACGGAAACTGTGTCCGTGCGATATTTTCCCGGGAATCATCCGCGAATTCGAACTGTGGCATGCTGTCGGCTGTCTTTACCCCCATCCGGTCATGTGCTGTTCCGGATTCAGCGATCCGCTGTTCGGGTGGGATGTCGGACTCCAGCTGAAACACCGGCTGGAATCGTTCTATGCACCGGGTAAAAGCGAAGTCTATCAGTGGGACGGCGGGCACAAATGGAACTCGCCGGAATGTTATGCCCATATCGCGGATTTCATCCTGCGGAATTACGGTCTGCCGGAATACGCCGGCAGCTTGAAATCCCTGCCGGAACCGTTCTTCCAGTCCGGACCCGATCCGGCAAAGCCGCCGTATCCGGCAGATGCCGTCGGTCTGACGGAACTGGCTTCCCGTCTCACCGGAAATCCCGCCCGGGAAGCGGATTCCATCACGGAGGTTTTCCCGCCGCCGGACTTTCTTACTGCCGAAGAATTCGCCGCACTGACCGAAGAGGAAAAACAATATTTCGTTCAGGCCGCCTCATTCCTGTAAGATTTCGAAGCGAGTTTTATTTCCGGTTTTTCTCGCGGCGGAGACGTTCCCAGTAGGCGAGACGTTTGACGATCTCCCGCTCGAAACCGCGTTCCGGCGGATCGTAGAATTTCTGCCGAGGCATCTTGTCCGGGAAATAATTCTGTCCGGAAAAAGCATCCGGCAGGTCCTGATCGTATTGGTAGTCTTTGCCGTAGCCGAGTTCTTTCATCAGTTTGGTCGGCGCGTTCAGGATATGCGCCGGGGGAGTCAGGGTGCCGTATTGTTTGGCGGCTTTCCGCGCGGCCGTCCAGGCACGGTAGATCGAATTGGATTTTGGCGCGGTGCCCAGATAAACCACCAGTTCGGCAATGGCCAGATCGCCTTCGGGCGAACCCAGCCGTTCATACGCATCCCAGGCGGCGGTCGCCACGTTCAGCGCATTCGGATCGGCCATGCTGACATCCTCCATGGCGAACCGGGTCAGACGGCGCAGCAGATACAGCGGATCTTCGCCGCCTTCGATCATCCGCGCCGCCCAGTAGAGCGCCGCGTCGGTATCGGAGCCGCGCAGTGATTTATGCAGCGCGGAAATCAGGTTGTAATGACCGTCCCGGTCCTTGTCGTAGCCGGGCGCTTTCTGCTGGACCAGAGCCAGCAGTTTTTCCTTGTTCAGGATCTCGCCTTCTTTGGTGAGGTTGAACACGCTTTCGATCAGATTGATGCTGTAGCGTCCGTCGCCGTCGGCGAGTTCGCGGAGCGTGGCGCGGGCCTCATCGTCCAGCGGCAGGGACCGCCCGACCACGTTTTCCGCCCGGACCAGAATCTTTTCCAGCGCTTCGTCGTCCAGCGGTTTCATCACAAAAACCTTGCACCGGGAAAGCAAGGCGCTGTTGAGTTCGAAAGAAGGGTTTTCCGTGGTCGCCCCGACCAGCGTCACCGTGCCGTTTTCCACATACGGCAGGAAACCATCCTGCTGCGCCCGGTTGAAACGGTGGATCTCGTCCACGAACAGCAGCGTGCCCTGACCCGCCTCGCGCCGGCGGGCGGCTTCCTCGAAGGCCTTCCGCAGATCGGCGATGCCGGAAAACACCGCGGAAAGCGCAGTAAAATGCAGATCGGAATGATTCGCCATCAGCCGTGCGGCAGTCGTCTTGCCGCAGCCCGGCGGGCCCCAGAGAATGAAGCTGGTCACGCACTTGCCGTCGATCATCCGGCGCAAAGGACCGTCCGGCCCCAGCAGATGATCCTGACCGACGATCTCATCCAGCGTTTTCGGCCGCAGTTTGTCCGCCAGCGGCTGACCCGCCAGCGGGGAAAACAGCGAATCTTCCATCATGACAGATGTTCTCCCAGCAGCATGCGCCGCAGCGTATTGAGCGCCACCGCGGCGGTCCGTTCCCGCACCTGCGCCCGGCTGCCGCGGAAACGATATTCCTTCACCAGAACCTGATCGAAACACTTTACGCCGATATAAACCAGCCCGACCGGTTTTTCGGCGGTGCCGCCGTCCGGACCGGCAATGCCGGTGACCGAGATCGCACAGGGCACCTGGAACTGTTCGGCGGCGCCCCGAAGCATTTCCGCGGCGCATTCGGCGCTGACCGCACCGTATTTTGCCAGCGTATCCGCCGCGACGCCGAGCAGGTGCTGTTTGGCACTGTTGGCATAAGAAACCACGCCGCCGAAGAAAACCTCGGATGAACCGGGGACATCGGTCATCAGTTTGGCGATCAGCCCGCCGGTGCAGGATTCGGCCAGAGCCAGGGCGGCGGAACGTTCCTTCAGCAGCAGGATCACCTCTTCCGCCACGGTATGCGAGGAATCGTGGAGCAGTTCCGGCGCGAATTCGGCGCGGACCATTTTTTCGGCCCTGGCCAGACAATCCGGATCGGAGGTTTTCAGAAAGAGCTTGACGAATTCCGGCGCGGCGCAATACGCCACGGAAAGGCCGGGATTGGCCTGAATGATCGGAATGGTGCGTTCCTCCACGCGGGATTCCGGCACGCCGGAAATATGGAAGAGACGCGTATAGATCCGGGTATCGAGCTGTTCCTTCAGGATCGGCAGCAGCTGATTGTCGAACATCGGATGCAGTTCGGAAGGCGGACCCGGCAGCATGACGATCCGTTTCGCGGCCGGAGTCGTGATATAGATCCCGGGCGCGGATCCGAACGAATTCAGCAGGGCTTTCGCGCCGTGCGGGATATACGCCTGATTCAGGAAATTAAGGGGAAGAGCACCGCGTTTCAGGGAATTCCAGCGGTCACGCACGGCTTTTTCCGCCGCGGGATCCAGTTCCAGCGGCATTTTCAGATATTCGGCGATGGACTGTTTGGTCAGGTCGTCCGCCGTGGGGCCGAGGCCGCCGGAAGTAATGATGAAATCCGCATGCTGAAGCGCATATTCGAGCGCCTGGACCACGTCATGGGGTTCGTCCGGCACTTCCAGACAGAGTTCCGGCATGATGCCGATTTCCAGCAGCCGCTGACCCATATAAGCCAGGTTGGTGTTGATGACCGCGCCTTTGAGCAGTTCGTCCCCGATGCAGAGCACTCCGACTTTCATTTTATCTTTTCCCTTTCGGTTTATCGATCGTAATGGCATTCAGCCGTCTTTCCGCTTCCCGGCACCATTCGTTCAGCTCCTCTTTGGACAGATTGGGGGGAACCGTGAAAACCTGCCCCAGATGCAGGGTGATCTTCGCCCACGGTTTCGGGATCTGGAAATTGTCCCAGCTTTTGAGTTCCCAGTAGGAAGAGTAATTGACCGCCATGGGAACGATGCGGACCCCGGTCTCGCTGGCCATCCGGATCGGGCCGGGACTCATATGATATTTCGGTCCGCGCGGACCGTCCGGGGTATAGCAGATGTATTTGCCGGCCTTGACCACCCGGTTGGCTCCGAGCTGCACCTGCACTGCCCCGCGTTTCGTCGACCCGCGGACACTTTCCACCCCGAAATAATGGCAGAGATCGGCAATGTATCCGCCGTCGCGCGACGCGCTGATCACCGCAATGGTATGTTCCCGTTCCCAGCGGGGAATCAGGGTCGGGAAAAACAGCAGACGGTTATGCCACAGGACCCCGATCGCCGGCAGCTGCTTCGTCTCCAAAGTCCGGCTGTCGTCGATGATCTCCGTACGCATGATATAGCGCAGACCGAGCAGGATCTTGGCGGCGAGCCAGAAGATCCAGCCGGGCAGTTTCTTGATCTGGCGGAAACGGTAAGTCAGCGGATTCATCGGGCCCCTTTCGCGTTTTTTTTCGCCGCATGACGGCAAAGGTCCGCCAGCACGCATTCATCGCATTTGGGACGGTTGGCGGGACAGACCGTGCGGCCGTGAACGATCAGCAGATGGGAGAATTCGCCCCAGCGTTCCGGCGCCAGACCGGCGCAAAGTTCCGCTTCGATTTTCACCGGATCGGAGGAACGGGTCAATCCGAGCAGATTGGCAAGCCGCGTCACATGGGTATCGACGGGCAGACCCGGCACCCCGAACGAATCCGCCAGCACCACATTGGCGGTTTTGCGCCCTACACCTGGCAGAGAGGTCAATTCCTCCATGGTGGACGGCATTTCCGAATCGAACCGTTCGACCAGAACGCGGGACGCGTTGACGATATTTTTCGCTTTGGCGCGGTAATAGCCGCAGGAGTGGATCATTTTTTCCAGTTCGGCGGGATCGAGCGAGGCAAAATCTTCCGGACGGGAATGTGTTTTGAAAAGTTCCGCAGTGACCTTGTTCACCATCTTATCCGTGCATTGCGCGGAAAGGATGGTCGCGACCAGCAGCTGAAACGGAGTTTCGTGGACGAGAAAACATTTCTGGGGTCCGTGAGCCGCCAGCAGACGGCGGTCGATCTCAGCCAGCCGCCTGGCCGAAGCGGAATTTTTTTTCTTGCCGGATGCGGCCATGGCGCACCTCAGATATTGGCTTCGGACGGAGATTTGAGCAGGCCGATCTTGACCGCGAAAGCGGCGAGCGGGGCCCAGATCACATATCCGTTGATCAGGACCAGCGCCACCAGGGCGGGTTCATAACAGGCGGCGCCAAGCACGATCACCACGATCAGAAGACGCTTCTTATGACGCGGGTTCGAGAAAATCCATTTGCCGAAATGCTGATACTGGAACGGACTGACCATCAGCAGTCCCAGCACCGCGGCATAATACGGCAGGAAAGAGATCAGCCGCTGCAGGATCACCCGGCTCTGTCCGCCTTCGAGCGCATAGAAGAAGATGATGCTGCAGATCGCGGCGGCGGCGCCAGGTGAAGGCAGTCCGGAAAATTTCTCGCTGCTTTTCTTTTCCAGCATGGCATGGACATTGTATTTGGCCAGCCGGAGCGCGGCACAGCCGAGATAAACCGCGCAGAGACACCAGACAAGCATGAACTGCCGCGGCTTGAGCGGATTCAGCGCATGCGCCATGACCGCCACCACCGTGGCAGGCGCCACGCCGAACGTCACCATGTCCGCCAGCGAATCCATCTGGATCCCGTGAATGCTCGCCGCATTCAGCAGACGGGCGGCATAGCCGTCGAACGCATCGAAAACCATCGCGCCCAGGATCATCAGCGCACTGACCGCAAAAATCTTTTCCAGCCCGGCGGAACCGTCGCGGTACATCATTTTCTCGTAAACCTGAAGAGTATAGAGGATCGCCGCGAAGCCGCAGAGAGCATTGCCCAGCGTCAGCGCATTAGGCACCCATTTCAGCCACCGGTTGCGGGCCAGAAGTTCGCGAAAGCGTTGTTTCATATTTCATCCCATTTCCGCCGCCGTCTCAGGACGGACAGTTAATCCTGCGTTTGACGATACCGGGCAATGACGGTTTCGCCGCCGGTTACCCGGTCGCCGACATTGACCGCGGGCTCGAAACCGCTTTTCACCGGCAGATACAGTTCCGTCCGGGAACCGAATTTGATCATGCCGTAGCAGAAACCTTTTTCGAATTCGGCACCGGGTTCGACCGGACAGACGATCCGCCGGGCGATCGCGCCGGAGATCTGTTTGACCGCCACGGGGAATTCCCTGCCGCAGACATTACCGGTTCCGCCGACGATCTGCGATTCGTTCTCCCTGACCGCCCGCGGATCGCGCGCATCATGATAGGAACCGTCTTTGTGAAGAACAAACCGGACCGTCATTTTGCAGGGCGCCCGGTTCACATGCACATCCAGCACCGAAAGGAAAATACCGATCCGGAACATGTCTTTGCCATTGAAAAGTTCAGTCATCTCGGGACAGTCGCAGCTGCCGTGCGGGATCAGTTCGCAGTCGCGCACCACGCCGTCGGCCGGGGAAACCAGCACATCCGCATCCTCGGGGATATGACGTTCCGGATCCCGGAAGAAAGCCGCGAAAGCAATCCATACGATCACCGTGAACACCGCCAGAGAAAAACCGGCCCGCCAATCGACCAGAATTGCCATGACAATACACAGGATCAGAAGGAAAAGAGCCAGAACCGTTGCGGTCAGCCATTCTTTTCTGCCATATTTCGTCAGTGTCATTTTACACTCATCCTTTCCTGCTGTTCAAAGCTCTTTGGCCAGATGGGACAATTCCGGGCGGGTCGCGATATTGGCGTGGCATACCGCCAGCGCCAGCGCGTCCGTCGCATCGTTCGGGATCCGGGACACTTCCAGGGAACACATCGCCGCCAGCACGGAGGCAACCTGCTCCTTGGCGGCAGTTCCCATTCCCACAGCCGCCCGTTTCGCGGTCTTCGGGGAATATTCGTAAATCGGCACTCCGCACACTGCAGCCGAGGCCGACGCCGCTCCCCGCGCCATGCTCAGCAGCATGGTCGTCCGGATATTCTTGTTGGCAAATGCCGCCTCGATCGAAGCGGCATCCGGATGGTAATTCTCAATCAATTCTTTGATGCCCAGGAAGATACGGCGCAGGCATTCGGCATGTTTCAGCGCGGGTTTGTTCGCGATCACTCCGCAGTCGAGAACCGTAAAACGTCCCTGTTCCAGGCGGATCAAACCGTAGCCGGTGGTTCGAAGAGCCGTATCTATTCCCAGGACTATCATAACTGAAGACCGGCGGATTTATTCCTCGATGGACTCCATGATCTCATCGGGAATATTGGCGTTATGATGAACAGCCTGAACATCTTCCAGTTCTTCGATACGGTCCACCAGACGCATCACCTGCGCGGCCACGCCGGCATCGGAGATCTCAACCGTGTTGTCCGGACGGCGGGTGATTCCGGCTTCGGAAGTCGGAACGCCGGCATCTTCCAGCGCCTTGGCCAGATCGGCAAAACTTTCCGGCGGTCCCCAGATTTCGGCAACGCCGTCTTCCACATCCAGGTCTTCGGCTCCGGCATCGAGGACGATGTCCATGAGTTTTTCCTCATCGGCGAAAGCTTCATCGGTGATCACGAAATGCGCTTTGCGCTGGAACATCCAGTTCACCGCGCCGCTCGCGGCCAGGTTGCCGTTGTTCCGGTCGAACGTCATGCGGACATCGCCGATCGTGCGGTTCTTGTTGTCGGTCAGGCATTCCACGATGATCGCGGTCCCCTGCGGACCATAACCTTCATACACGATCTCTTCGTAGTTCACATTGCCCAGTTCGCCGCTGCCTTTCTTGATCGCGCGGTCGATATTGTCCCGCGGCATATTTGCGGCACGTGCTTCGATCAGCGCCATACGCAGACGGGGATTGGTTCCGGGATCTTTGCCGCTCTGCTTCACGCAGACCATGATCTCTTTCGCGATCCGGGAGAAAATTTTACCTTTCTTCTTATCGGACGCTTCTTTTTTGTGTTTAATGTTTGCCCATTTGCTATGACCAGACATACAAACGACCTTTCTCTTAACGGGTTTAGGTTAAACTTAAAAATATTTTCCGGTACAATAGCACATCAACCGCATTTTGTCAATCGGAAAATCCGATTTCCCATGCAGTTTTATATAAATAAAGTAGAGGGAACTGCCGGAAAGAAGCTCATTTCCCGGCCAGATACTGTTTCAGCGCCTTCGCCATCTGATCCGGACAGGAAGTCGGTTTTCCCGCACAGGAAATGCCTTCGAACTTCGCGATCACATCGGCGATTTTCATCCCCTCCACCAGACGGGAAATCCCGATCAGGTTGCCGGGACAGCCGCCGACGATCTCGACCTTTTTGACCGTGTCGCCTTCGATCTCGAATTTCATCGACTCACTGCAAACTTCCGGACTGGTCTCATACTCGTAAATCTTCGTTTTCGCACTCATGGACCGACTCCTGTTTACAATTGGATCCGCCGCAGCTTATCCGGACCGAAATACTCCAGATTCAACCGGGCTTCATGGATGAAAGTTCCGGGCTGGTCGTTGGTGAAGACATTCTGGCCCTCGGGGACGTATTCCACCCGTTCCACCCCGAAGAAAAAGACCGATTCCTGGCCGAGCAGCAGACGGGAAACGGTATAGTCCGCCTGCCAGCCGGAAGCGGTTTGCGGATAGTTTTTCCGGGCGAGACAGATCGGATTCAGCGGACGCCGGGCCCCTTTGCGGTCCATGAAATACAGATACGCATTTTCCGGATTGCTGCCGGCCGAGTCGAACTCCAGATGGAAGACGATGTTTTCCGCATCGGATTCGAAACTCCAGCGGATCCCGTTGGCACCGTAAGTCTTTCCCGCTTCCGCGGTTTCCCCCTGCCAGGCCAGGAATTCGCCGATATCGCCACCCTTCGCCAGGATGGTTTCCGCTTCCGCGAAATCGCCCGCCAGCAGAGCTTTGAGCTGATCCGCGCGCCATTTCAGCTTGGCCGGGAAATATTTGTAGACTTCCGCCTCGGAGTGATACCCCAGCCGGAAATCCTGTTCGCAGATCTCGGCCAGACGGAGGGAATTTTCGATCTCCTCCTGCACGATGGCTTTCATGCGCGCCAGCAGTTCGGCCGCATCCGCCGGAGAATCCAGCAGAGCATTGCGCATCGCATAGAAACGCAGGATGTTGTGGCCGGAGCGGAACTGAATGTCCAGCGCCTGCGCCAGCGTGAATTCCAGTTCATGGGTCTTCAGCGGCGCTTTCCGCAATTCGGTCATGCCCAGACGCCATTCGCGGGACATGATCCCGGTCAGTTCCGCCACTTCATTGAGTTCGAAATGTTTCATCGCTTCGCCGATGGCATCGCCCGACGGGAATTTTTCCGGCTTCCAGGTCCGGGTCAGCGGCTGCATCGACTGTTTCAGATACAGCGGCCACACCGGACCGTCGTGCATCGGTCCGTAATACTGGAACTGGATATCCAGCGGATAGTTGCTGTAACTTTCGGCAAAGTGCTTCCACACATTGGCAATCGTTTCCGCATTCTTTTCACCCCATTCGCTGAACGCCAGCTCCTTGAGGAATTCATCTTCACTGCGGCTGAAATCTTCAAACGCCAGACGCGCCGCCGCCCGGTTCATCAAGCCGGGATAATTGCCGAAGTACCAGCATTGTACGGCATGTTTGACTCCGAGCTTGTACATCTCTCTATACTT
>JAZUCR010000534.1:0-3392 GCA_045639225.1 Victivallales bacterium | reverse complement strand
GCGATGCGGGCCGTTTTTTCTCCACCCGACTTCAGGTATTCCTCCACCTGGGGCGCGGCCGCGCCGAAAGGACGGTCGCAGTATTCGTCCAGCAGCTGATCCCGGGTCAGGGCGGGATTCCAGAGCAGCCGGGCGAGAGCGTAATAATTGAACCCCTCGGTGGCCCAGTTGTGGCGGACGCTGTCGAAATCCCCGGCGATCATCCCATTTTCGGCGGCATGCCGGAGGTCGCGGGCCATTTCCGTGACATACACGTTGGACATGTTGTGTCCGCCGTGCAGGAAATTGGGCCGCAGGACGATCTCATCCGCGGCGGATGCCCAGAAGTCATAGTTCGAACGGGCCCTGTCGATCTGTTTATGATTGAAATACTGGAAACCGACGAAGATGACGAACATGTTTTTCGGCAGTTTGCCGGAGAACAGGAACGGCCGGTCGACATACTGGCTGTAAGCCATGTAGCCGATCTTGACGTTGGGGTTCTCCCTGCCGACCAGTTCCGCCACACGGACGGCGAATTTCAGATGCCGGTCGGAGAACGACGGATAACGGAACGTCGGCCGGTTGCCGGGGAAACGGTGGATGATCCGGGTATAGCGCAAGGCATCCGGCACATCGGGATCGAGTTTGCGGCATTCGGAACACATGCACCAGTAGTCGTAGCCGCCGTCGCACAGTTCGAAGACGAAATATTTCAACTGGGGCCGTTTTTTCAGAGTTTCCAGCACCGTGGCGGCCGCGGCTTTCACGACCTCCGGATTGCTTTTGCACAGCCGGAGCTGGGGAACTTTCGGGATCCGGGTGCCGTCGATCTGCAGCGCCAGATATTCCGGATGACCTTTGGCCTGGCGTTTATCCCAGCCGTAGAACAGCCCCCCGCCGCCGATTGCCAGACCGCCGCCCAGACAGTTGGCGGTCCACCAGGACCGGTAGCCCTTCCACATTCCCGGCAGTTTGCGCAAGTCGAAATCCAGTTTTGCACAGCCGTTCAGGACCCGGTCGCCGAAGTGGTGTTTGAACAGGCTGCCGTCGGGCATTTTCACCATCCGGGAGTTCCGGTAGAGATAATTCCGCACGGACCTCTGGGTGAAAAACGGCGCGTCGGTCAGTTTTCCGGCGGGGATCTCCACCGTCGCGGACGGCGTGAACACTTCGCCGTCCGGTCCCGGCCAAAGCATCCGGTAGCCCATGAATTCCTGCATGAAACGTGTCATTGCGATGGTAAGATTATGTCCGTTGACCGCGATCAGGTTCGGGGATACTTCCACAGCCAGTCCCCGTTCGGGAAATTTCAGACCGCGGCTGAACGAGGTGTCGCCGATGGCGATATACCGGCATTTTTCCGAGGGAGGCTGTCCTTTGAGCGATTTTTCCGGACGCACGGACAAGGTGCAGCCGGCAACTTTCTTCAGCAGAGCATTCAGTTCGGCCGCCGCATAGCGGGCCGGATTGCCGGGCATGCCGTCCGGAACCACGAACACCGCCTGCGGTTTGCCGTTGCGGACGAGCGTGCAGCATCCTTCGGAAGCGAGCGTCAGTTTCCGGACGGGTTCGATCGGTTTCGGCTGCCGTTTTTCATACGGGCCGTAACCGGAGGTTTTGGGCCCCAGCGGCTGGATGTCCCAGATCTCCCGCTTCACTTTCTTATATGCGGTCTGTTCACGGTCCAGCTGAGCGTAAAGCATTTTCGCCACGGGAAAAAACTGATTCAGCGAAGGACTGGCGTTTTTGGAACCGGAATAGTGCGGCGTGCCGGACGCGACAAACCGCGCCGAGGCGAAAACCGCCTTGCCTTTGCCGTAACGGTTCACGGTCACCAGAGCCCCGTCCGCAGTGCCGACCAGCACTTGGGCGCTGGTCACTCCGCTCAGACCGTACAGCGGCGGCGCAAAGGTATAATTGAAAATATCGGGATCGGCATTCAGCGCCTGCGCCTCGGCGGGAGCATCCGCGGGAACCGACACCTTCGATTTCACCTCGGTCCACGCCTTCATGCCAAGGACTTTGGCCAGCGGACCGGTCGACTTCATGGAACCGGGTTTGGGCGAGCGGTCGGAAAGAAAGAAGATCGTGCCGCCGTCTTTGACGAACGCTTCCGCCGCCGCGCCGTCCGCCTCGGAAAAGTTCAGCAGTTTCAATCCGGTGGCCTGGCCGTTGCCGACCAGAAAGAATACGGCGGAATATTTCGCGTAATCCGCATTGTTCCAATCGGTCCACTTGTATTTTCGGAATTCGACCTCGGTATCGGCCAGCCATTGCGGCGCCAGCACGATCCGGCAGACCAGTTCATCCAGCTTGCGGGCAGTCTGACTGGTCACCACGGCAACCGGTTTGGGGGCGGCGTGAACAGACACCAGCGACAGCAGCGCTGCGGCAATCAGAAAACGTTTCATGACCTCATTTCCTCCCCCGCGTCAGTTGGATGTATAATAAAATACTCTCTGCATGGCCGGAAGATTGCTGAAATTCCGATATTCGGAGGTGTCCGATTTCCATTCCGCATGGCCGTCGAACAGCAGGAAATTGCTGCCGTTGCTGTGTTTCGCGTAGGACATGTTTTTCCAGTTCGATGAATTGTTGGCCGTATAAGTCGGACTGATCGTGTTGAGATTGGTTCTTGCGCTGTTGGCGGCTTCCCAGGCATAGACCATGATCGAGGTCTTGCGGGTAACCTGGCTGACTTTCCAGACCGCCGGTGAACTCCGCAACTGGAATCCGCTGGAATTCATCAGCGTGCCGCAAACGGTCGGGTTGATATAGCCCTGTGATTTGAATGTGTTGTAGATCCTTTCCGAATTTTTCTTGCAGATCCAGACCGGCGAATAGAGCCGGGCATTCCGCTCGGACACCGGACGTTTGATGATATACGTTTCGATGGCATCCTGGATATAATATTTCGGCGAGGAAGCCGGATCGCGGTCCGGATAGATATAGCCGTTGTTGTCATCCTGATAACAGATGGCGGCCGTTCCGATGTTCTTGAAATTGCTCAGGCAGTTGACGGCATGGGCACGGTCACGGGCGGATTTCAGCGCCGGCAGCAGCATACCGGCCAGAATCGCAATGATCGCAATCACCACCAGGAGTTCGATCAAAGTAAAGATTCCGGTCCCGCACGTCCACGCTTTTTTCATTGATACCACGTGAAACCATCCGGAGCTAAAAAGAATCGGGCGGTCCGGACGGCCGACCACCGCCGGCCGGCAGTTCATGCTTCTTCGTTTCTGGTTCTTCTGCTGCATTTTGTTACCCTCCATTTTTCCGTTTATTATATTTCAGAACTCAAAAAACTCATATCGTCATTATTCCATCCGGAGCGCGGCTTCCTCCTGCATTTTCTCCCGCAGAGTAGGCGGCGGAATCAGCGTGTACAGCCTCGTGACCGGACGGAC
>JAZUCR010000533.1:0-2353 GCA_045639225.1 Victivallales bacterium | reverse complement strand
AATTTCGCCACATGACTACTGGATGGCGCGGCGTGTCTTCGAGCGTTTCGGCTGCCAGTTCACAATCCGTCCTGACATCATCACAATGACCGCCCCAGAGCGGCTCGTCGTGAAGCCTGATTTGAACAACGCCATACCATGCATCTCCGACGGTCCCTGGCCGCAGTTCCCCAGCGATATGATGAGCTGCATGATTGTCTGCGCCACCCAGGCGAAAGGATCTGTCCTCTTCTTCGAAAAAATGTTCGAAAGCCGCATCTACTTCGTGGACCGGCTGATCGCGATGGGCGCCAATGCGGTGGTCTGCGACCCGCACCGCGTGGTGATCTCGGGTCCGGCCAAACTCCATGCGGTGGAAATGTCCAGTCCGGATATCCGTGCCGGCATGGCGATGGTGCTCGCCGCGGTCTGCGCCAAAGGCCGTTCCGTGATCCATAATGCCGACAATATTTTCCGAGGCTATGCCAATATCTGCGAAAAACTTTCCGGCCTCGGAGTCGAAGCCACTCTCGAAGAACATTGAGGCTGCCGTTCTTTCCGATCATGTTTACGCGCAAAGTTCTGAAAAGCGCCTGGCTGAGTTCGCTGCCCGTGCTCATGGGTTATCTGACCATGGGCTTCGCCGCCGGCGTGCTGTTTGCCGAACGGGTGGACGCTCCGGCAGTGGGTTTCTGGGCATTCCTGACCAGTGCAACGAGCATTTCCGGCGCGCTGCAGTTCCTGATGTCCGAATGGATCCAGCGGAACACCGCCCTGCTGGATGTGGCATTGCTGACGCTCTGTCTGAACTTGCGCTATGCCATGTACGGCTTTTCCCTGCTGGAACGCTTTCGCGGCATTCCGCTCCGGAAGAAACTGTATCTGATCTGGACCCTGACCGATGAAACTTATGCATTGGAAGTGGAGAACCAGACCCCGCCGGGCGAAGATTCCATTTCCTATTGTCTGGCAGTGGCAGCCTTCGATCATCTTTACTGGATCATCGGCGTCACGGCGGGCGCGCTGTGCGGCAGCGGCATCCGGTTCGACAACCGCGGCATCGACTTCGCCATGACCGCACTGTTTCTGGTCATTCTGACCGATCAATGCCGGGAAAAACGCAACCGCATCCCGGCGCTGACCGGTTTTGCCGCGACGGTGTTCTGCGGATTGTTTTTCGATCTGGGGAACATGCTGATCCCCTCGATGGTCCTGATGCTGGTGATCCTGCTGATCCTGCGCAAACCGCTGTCGCGGAAGGAGACGGCAGCATGAGCGAAATGACCCGTTATCTGATCCTGCTGGTGCTGGTGACCGGAGGTGTGACTTTTCTGCTCCGGGCCTTCCCGTTCATTGCATTCGGACGCGGCAGCAAACCGCCTGAGATCATTCATTATCTGGGCCAGTCGGTCTCTCCGGCGGCGATCGCGATGCTGGTGGTGTATTGTTACTGGGCGTATTTCAAAGCCCGTCCGTTTTCGGCGGCCTACGGCTGGAATCTGCCCGAGATCGCGGCAGGTGCGCTGGTGATCGGATTGCACTTATGGAAACGCAATCCGCTGCTCTCGATCATTGCCGGCGTGATCCTCTACATGTTTCTGGTTCAGAAAGTCTTCCCCTGATCCGCAGGATTCTGCATATTTACGGATGTTTACCGAGCCGTGCGGGAATCCGCGCCGGGCTTTCATCTTTCATCTTTCCTCTTTGGATCACGGGGATGTTCTGGAGATTGATCAGTTCGGTATCGAGGAATTCCTGCATGGTTTTTTCCGGATGGTCGATTTTTTCCAGCAGCAGACGATACGCTTCGGCGCCGATCCGCATCGGATGCTGGTCCACGGTCGCGATCGGATAAACATCGCTGATGCCGGGAACATTCCCGAAACCGATCATCGCTTTCCGGTATTCCCATTCGACGCCTTCCTGACGCATGCTGATGATCATACGGTGGAGATCGTTATCCGAACAGGCCGCTATGGCTGTGAAATCCGGATACCGGCGGAGGATCCGCTTGAGCAGCAGTTTCGATTCCCCGATAGTCGCCTCCACTTCCTGGAACGTCCGTTTTTCATAATCCATAATCCCGACTTCGCGCATAGCGTCGTAATACCCGCGCAGACGGTCCGGGTTGCTCGAAGTCTGGCACAGCAGCACGATCTCCCGATGTCCGCGTTTGAGCAGTTCCTGCATCATCTGATACGCTGCATGATAGGAATCGCAAGCGGCGAAATCCGGAAAAATGGTTTCCCCTACCCGGTCTTCGAGATAAACGACCGGCAGACCGATTTCCGGCAGCAGACCGTAACATGTGGAAACGATCCCGTCGATCTTCGTTCCGGAAAGCTGGTTCAGGATCCGATTCAGGTCGTTCGGC
>JAZUCR010000532.1:0-5320 GCA_045639225.1 Victivallales bacterium | reverse complement strand
CACATAGGAAAGCACATCGGCCACGGTATCGCCTTCGATCTCCTTGACGATCTCGAAATGACCGTCTTCGCGGTTGATGTTGATATTGACCACGTTGGTGTCGCCGAGCAGATTGTGGAGGTCGCCGAGCGTTTCCTGATAAGCGCCGACAAGGAAGGCACCGAGATAATACTGACTGTCGCCGACCGGATGCAGCGGCAGGGTGCGCCGCTCATCATGCAGATCGACGAAGCGGTCGATCTTGCCGTCGCAGTCGCAGGTGATGTCGGAAATGATCGCGTTACGGGTCGGACGCTCGTTCAGGCGGTGGATCGGCATGATCGGGAACACCTGATCGATCGCCCAGGAATCCGGCAGGGACTGGAACACGCTGAAATTGGCATAATAGATATCGGCCAGAGCGGTTTCGAGTCCTTCGAATTCATCGGGCACGTATTTGAGCTTGTGGACTTCCTTGTTCACCGCCGCCATGATGGCCCAGAAAGCACTTTCGGCGAGTGCGCGTTCCCGCAGGGTGATCCGGCCGTTTTTGAACAGAATCCGGATCTCGTCACGGTAATAAATGGCATCGTGATAGCTTTCCTGGAGGTTACGGGCGTTGATGTTTCCCAGAATGGCAACCAGGTCCTTGGTATGTTCGCTGGCATTGGGCGGCAGCTCATGCGGTTTTTCGGACGGCTCGAAATTGGCCACGTCGAGGATATCGAACAGCAGCACGGAATAATACGCCACGGTAGCGCGGCCGGATTCGGTAATGATGTTCGGATGCGGGATGTTTTTGGAAGACAGCGTTTCGGCAACCGTTTCGATCACGTCCACGCAGTATTCATCGAGCGTGTAGTTGCGGCTGGCGGCATAATTGGTATGGGAACCGTCGTAATCGACCGCGAGGCCGCCGCCGAGGTCGAGGAATCCCATGGGAGCGCCTTCCTGGACCAGACCGGTATAGACCCGGCTGGCTTCGAGCACGCCGGCGCGGATGTCGCGGATGTTCGGGATCTGCGAGCCGATATGATAATGGAGCAGGCGCAGACAGTCGAGCATTTCGGCCTCTTTGAGCTGGTCAACGATGCGCATGAGTTCGGCGGTATTGAGGCCGAACACGCTGCGGTCGCCGCCGGATTCGGTCCACTGTCCTCCGGCGCGGGTGGAAAGTTTCATGCGGATCCCGATCATCGGCTTGATGCCGAGTTTCCGGCTCCGCTCGATGATGATCGGAACTTCGCCTGGCATTTCCACGACCAGGATGCATTGGATGCCGAGTTTGGAAGCATAGAGGGCAAGATCGATGAATTCCTCATCCTTGTAGCCGTTGCAGACGAGACAGGCCTCATGGTCGGTCATGGTGCCGATGGCGGCTATCAGTTCGGCTTTGCTGCCTGCTTCGAAACCGTGATGGAACTCGCGTCCGAACCGGGCGATTTCCTCCACGACCTGCTGCTGCTGATTGACCTTGATCGGATAGACGCCGCGGTACTGGCCCTGAAAACCGGTCTGCTTGATCGCCTTGGCGAAGGAAGAATGCAGCAGGCGGATCTGGGTATCGAGGATATTGCGCAGACGGAGCAGCACGGGCATATCCATGCCGCGTTCCTTGATGCCTTTGACGATCTCCATCAGACTGACGGCCGGTCCGTCCTTGCCGAAGGCGGTAACGGTCAGCTCGCCGTCCGAATTGACGTCAAAATAACCTGCGCCCCAGTCGCGGACGCCGTAGAGATCCGCGGAATCCCGCGGAGTCCAGTGTTCAAATGCCTCTTTGCGAACATTCATCGTAACAAAAATCCCTTTCGCCGATGTTAATATAAAGCTACAATATAACCATCAATGAGACCGGGGTGGCTCTTTCTGATCCAGACCGGTTTCGGCATGCGTTTTTCAAAAAACGGATAATCTTCCAGCGGAGTGACGAGAACCAGGTTCCATTTCTTTTTCTTCAAATTCCAGTAAAGAGCCTCGAACGCGTCGAAGTCGGGAATAAACTGATGTTTCGCTTCGGGATAGCTCAGTCCATATTCGATTTCATTCCGGCGGCTGTACATCCGCATTTCGGTGGTCTTGAAAGCCCAGCAGACATCCTGGAAAGGACGGCTGTTGGTGACAATGACGGTATTGGTTTTGGGAATGTCCGGATAAACGCTTTCGAGGAACAGGATCGGCGCTTTCCATTCTCGGAACATGGCGGGGAAAATGAAATTTACGCCGATCAGCACCGGAAACATGCTGATCTGGAGGAGAAAAAGCTTGATATATCGGTCCACGGCTTTCCAGGCCAGATAAAACCCGGTCATGGTCATCAGCGAGATCACAGCCAGCAGGACGATCTGCGGCCAGTCTTCCTTGCAGAAAAACGGTTCCGGCCAGGCAGACGCCATATTGGCCAGGACCAGCAGAATCGCCACGGGCAAAGCGATGGTAAAGAGCAGAAGCGTAAGATGGAATGCCAGACTGCGGCGTTCCTCGACGAAAAATTTCTGAGCCCCGACGGCAATCAGGATCGCGGCAGGCGGCAGACACGGCAGGATGTAAGTCGCCAGCTTGCCGCTGGAACAGGAAAACAGCAGGAACGGCAAAATCACGCCGCAGGTGCAGAGCTTCAAAAGAGGCGACTGCTTCACCTGGCTGTAGAGTGCTCTGCAGAGATTCGGCGCCATAACTACCCACAATGCGATCGCGGCGGCAAATATCGGGATGAAAAAGAAAGGACTTTTCGAATGCTGCGCTTTTTCCCCGCCGAAGAAACGGTTGATATGCTCGACCCAGAAAAAGTAACGCCAGAAGTCCGGTTCCTGATGATGGATCGCCAGACACCACGGACCCGCAGTCAGCAGCAGGACAACCAGCGGGATCCACGGCAGGATGAACAGCATTTTCCATTTCTTATCCCAGATCAGATAGGGCCCAAGGGTGACCGCCGGCACGGCAAAAGCAAGAAAACCTTTGGTCAGGAACGCCAGTCCGCAGAAGAAACCGCAGAGGATCAGCAGAACGATCCGGCGGGTCCGGCTGACATTGTCCTGCGCCGCCAGAAATCCGGTAAAGGTCACCCCGGTCACAAAGAAGGTCAGGAACATGTCCGTGATCGCCACACTGGCGAGGATGGCAACAAACGGCAAGGCGGCGAAAACGGTTGCCGCAAAGAGAGAGAGCCGCCGGTCGTAATATTGACTCATCAGCAGGTAAATGATCCAGGCGCAGCCGAGCATGGCAAGCATGCAGGGCAGCCGGAGCGCAAACCGGTTCATCCCGAAAATCTTGAAGGAAACGGCGAATGCCCAGTAACTGAACGGGGTTTTTTCGAAATAACGCACTCCGTTGAGCCGCGGGGAGACCCAGTTGCCGTTCACGAGCATTTCCCTCGGGATCTCGGCATACCTGGCCTCATCAGGCGTAATCAGAGGCCGTCCGCCAAGCGGAAGGATATACACGATCAGCACGATTGCCGCAATCAGAAAATACAACCAGACTTTCTTCATGTGAGAATGATCCTTTCCAGGGCGGTTATGGTGTATCACCGGGTTGGATCCGCAGGACGGTCGGACTTCAAAGCGACCCAGCCTTCACGTCCGGGGATCTCGCCTTTGACAATCTCGAACCGTGGAAGTTCCGCGGGATTTTCGGGAAGCAGATCGCCCGGAGCATGGAAAGTGATGCCGCGGGCCTCAGCCATCTGCAGGAACTTTTCGAACATCCCGGCACAGGCGCCGCCTTCGGCTTCCGCATGAATCGTCAGCATATTATACCCGTCCGGCTGAACGGTCGCCAGCAGACGTTCATTGTAGTTTTCATTGGTGACGCCGTTCTTGCCGAGGATCTCATCATAGGTCGGCATATTGAGCGGCATCTGCGGGGTCTTCAGGGTCTGCCCGCCGACGACCGGCAGGAAAATGCCGGAGCCGCGGCAGTCACTGTTGTAACGGAAAGGAAATTTTTCCTTGACCGCGAGCGCGGCGGGTTCGCAGCGCCAGCCGGGAACAGCGGAACAGGTCGGAGCTTTGCCCGTGACCCGTTCGAGTTCTTCGAACGCCATCCGCAAATGATTTTCGATCTGTTCATTGGACATCCGGTCGATACGGGCCTGCCATGCCTGATGGTCCCAGGCATGCACACCGATCTCATGACCGGCCTCGGAACAGGCCTTGATCACATGACCGAGGCGTTTGCCGATCCGGGGGCCGGGCCACATGGTGCCCATCAAGAGGATATCCAGGCCGTACAGACTCGCGGCTTTGGTCCGGAGCATTTTCCACAGGAACGCAGGTTTGAGCAGACGCCAGATATGGCGGCCCATATTATCGGGTCCGGCGGAAAAGAAAAACGCTGCGCGGATCCCGTGTTTGTCCAGGATCCGGCACAGAGTCGGCACGCCGTCGCGGGTGCCGCGGAACGTATCTACATCGATCCGGAGCGCGATCTTCATTTCTTGCAGAACTCGCCGGATTCGACCGCCTGACGGAGGAAGAAGTCCAGAGTCATGGCAACGGAGTCTTCCAGTTTCACGACCGGTTTCCAGCCGACATAACGGGCGGCATTACGGATGCTCGGCTTGCGGTGCTGAACATCCTGATAGCCTTTGCCGTAGAAGGTGCCGCTTTCGACCAGTTTGTAACCGGCGGACGGCGGGAATTTCTTCCGCAGCGGATGCTTGTCGAACTGTTTGACCAGCATTTCGGCCAGTTCCTTGATGCTGGCTTCGTTGGCAGGACAGCCGATATTGATGATCTTGCCGTCGCATTTGCCGTCTTTGTTTTCGATGATGCGGAAAAGACATTCGATACCGTCGGTGACATGCGTGAAACAGCGTTTCTGTTCGCCGCCGTCGATCAGCTGGATCGGGGTTCCCTGGACGAGGTTCAGGATCAGCTGCGTGATGGCGCGGGAGCTGCCGATACGGGCGGAGGAAAGGCTGTCCAGCTTCGGTCCCATCCAGTTGAACGGACGGAACAGGGTGAATTTGAGCTGGTCTTTGGAACCGTAAGCCCAGATCACGCGGTCGAGCATCTGTTTGGAGCAGGAATAGATCCAGCGCTGCATCCGGATCGGACCGGTGATCAGCGGGGAATTGTCCTCATCGAAACTTTCATCCGTGCACATGCCGTACACTTCGGACGTGGACGGGAAGATGATCCGTTTATGGTATTTCACGCAGTAACGGACAATGCGCAGGTTTTCTTCGAAGTCCAGCTCGAACACCCGCAGCGGATTGCGCGTGTATTCGATCGGCGTGGCGATCGCCACCAGCGGCAGGACCACATCGCATTTGCGGACATGGTATTCGATCCATTCACGGTTGATCGAAATGTCGCCTTCGAAGAAATGG
>JAZUCR010000531.1:0-4833 GCA_045639225.1 Victivallales bacterium | reverse complement strand
TGATCCGGCAGAACGGCGAATCGCCGGACGCGGAGATCCCGATCCCGGACAACTACAGGGTCATGGGTGAATGGGTGAAAGAACACCTCGCCGGGCGGCTGGTCCTGCTGCCACGCGCGGAGCGGGCGGCGTCCAAGGCCGAATACACCGAGGTTGGGATGGTTTACCGGGCTCTGCTGATCCTCGCCAACGAATACCGGGATTCCCGAATGGGTGTCGGGACGGACGAGGCCTTCCGGCAGGCACTTGCCCGATACGGGATGAATTTCTCCGGTTCCATCGACAAGGGCCGCGCCGGTCAGGAGGGCGAAGCCTACTACGTCAACTATCCCATCGGAACCACACAACGGGCGTTCCTGCAGTTCCACATCGTCAGAGGAACTGCCCACGAGAACCGCTTCTGCATGCGGATCTACTTTTTCTGGGACGACGACACCAATCAGGTCGTGGTCGGCTGGCTCCCGTCCCATCTCAGCAACAGGATCAGCTGAATCAGGCCCTTGAATCGTCTCCGTCAGAAAGCATTTTTCTCCTGGATAAGCACCGGTTGATGATGAACAATTTTCGCGCCGTTTTCTGCAAATAAGAGGTTGATTTTACGGGATTATAGGGTATATTATATTAAAAGGGTCGTGTGAAATATAAACAACAGGTGAGGATGACTGCATAGGATCGTAAATACAGAAAATGTGTGGTCGAAAACACTGCTGTCCGGTAAAAGTTTCAGCATAGGAAATCGCCGAAAAGCTCCATTTGCCGGGGGCGGTTCCAGTCGGGAGGCTTGAGAATCGTTTTTCTGTCCCACCGCAGGACTTCCATCAGGTCGTAATTCATCATGAGGGCGTCGCGGATGCGGATGGTGATCTCCGTGAGGGAAATTCCGAGTCTGCTGATGAATTTTATGTACGCCACCAGCAGATAGTGGATCAAAGCGACCCAGATTTGCGTTCTGACGGCGTTTTCGCTGGTTCCGAGGAAGCTCTTGATCTTGAGATTCTGCTTGATCCACTTGAAGAACAGCTCGATCTGCCAGCGGCGCTTGTAGATGGCGGCAATCGTCGAAGCCGCCAGCGTGAAATGATTGGTAATGAAGCGATAAATCTTGTTCGTTTCATCGTCTCGAAACTCCACCAGCCGGAGTTCGCCGGGAAACTTTTTCACCGACTGCAGTCCCGTGAACCAAATGATTTCATCGCGGAGGATGCCACGCTTTTCATCGGGCGGGCGGTGCTGTCCGAGAACCTCGATCCGAGCATTGTTTTTGATCCGCGTGACGAAGAAAGCTCCCGCATCGGCGATCTGCTGAAACCAGTTCAAATCATAGTAGCCCTTGTCGAAGGTGTAGATGCTGTCCGGCACGATGACGATATTCTCCTTCGCCGCCCGAATGTCGGACATTTTGCCGTTGCTCAAAGCCACAAAGCACGGAATGTTGCCGGAGAGATCGAGCTCCGCGTGGAGTTTGATCGCGCCCTTGTGCTTCCGATAATGCGCCCAGTCGTATTGAGTCAGACACAGGTCGATAGTTGTGCTGTCGATCGCGTGGAGCGGATTGTGAAATTTGAATCCGTGCCCTGGGGCGCAAGCGATGGCGCGTTCAAGGATTTCCTCAAAAAGAGCCGCGAAAATCTCCGGCGAACGGCGGTTCATGGCATCGGCGAGGGTCGATTTCGCCACGGCTTTCATGCCGAGGTGATAAAGGCGGCTTTGGTTGGTCATCAAGCCGCTGGCGATCTCGCGCAGGGAGTCTTTGCCGGTGATCTGGGCGTAGAGGCAGGTCAAAAACTGCCGCCATGCGGAAAAATGCTTGCAGTAGCGGTTGCCGGAGGTCTCGTCGGACTTTTTGTCGAAACGATATCGGGGGATGAACTTGAAAAGCTGCTGAAAGATGCTATAGTAAAGCATTGTCGGTTCTCCTACGCTCATTTTAAGGATTTTAGGCACCTTTAATATAACGCAGGAGCCGACATTATCAATCAAGTCTGGCAATTTTTACCGGACAGTAGTGGGTCGAAAAAAACTAAACAGACAATGAAATTCGTTTTGAAACAATACGATACGGAGTTGATCTCCTTTGACCTGCGGTCGGAGGGACTGGACGGTTTCGTCTGTTCGATCCTGAAAAAATCGGAGAAAAACCGCCGATTTTTCCCCCTGGGACTCGAAGTCACCGATCGGGGCCTGCTCGACTGGCTGAAATCCCGCGTCATCCCCCGCAACCGCGAATTCGTGGACAAGATCCTTTCCGTCTACGGGCTGGATCACAACAACATCCTCGGCATCGTCAAGCTCTGCATGGGACTCTCCGTGAACGACAGTTACTGGATCGTACCGGAGGGATTCGAGGGGAAATTCAAGGACTACAACCTTTTTGAGAACGGCTTCGACAAGGCACTGTCGCTGATCGCCTGGACCGGGTTCGGCAGTGTGCGTCCGAGCGCGTTTTCATCCTCACCGGAGTTCACCACCAATGGGAACCTGCGCAAGGGCTGGCGGCGCATCGGCGGAAAGATCCTGCTCTACAAGGGCGGCAGTTCCGGTGCGGCCAATACCGGCAACGAACCGTATTCCGAGTTTTACGCATCTCAGATCGCCGAGGTCATGGGGCTGAACCACGTCTCCTACAAACTGGCGAAATGGAAGGGAACGCTGTGCAGCACCTGCGAACTTTTCACGGACATCGACCATTCCTTTGTGCCGATCCACCGCTGTTTCCCGGAGATGAAACTTTCCGAGATCGCCGTCGAACTGAAGAAGCTGGGCGACAAGTTCTATCTGCCGTTCTGCGATATGATGGTTTTTGATGCGCTGGTGTGCAATATAGACCGACACTTGGGTAACTTCGGGTTGCTGGTTGACAACCGGAGTAATAAACCATGTTCCTTCGCGCCGATCTTCGACAATGGCTTGGCACTGTTCCCGTTCGCAATGGAGGATGACTTCCGCGATCTTGATGCCTACGCCAAGACCCGCACTCCTTTCTTCGGCTCGTCCTTCGCGAATCTTGCCGCTGCATTCATGACCGACCGCCAACGCAAACAGCTCCGAAAACTGATTGACTTCCGCTTCACCCGCGACTGCAATTACAATCTTCCAGCCAAGCGACTCAAGGCTCTGGAAGCGTTCCTGCAGAATCGAATTTCTATGTGCGGGCTAACCCTTAGGTGAATAAATGGCCACCCCCAAGCGAAATCTTCCTGAAGCCAATATCCTCATGAATTCCATGAGGGCAATGGGCTATACTTTTGAATCCGCTGTCGCAGATGTCATTGACAACAGTATTTGTGCCGGGGCAAAAAATATTAAAATTTTGATGCCATTATCCCCATTGGAAAAGGACGTATGTATTTTTGATGATGGCTCCGGAATGTCGCCATCCGAATTGATGGAGGCGATGAAATATGGAAGCAATGTTCCGGTTCGGAAATCGAGCGATTTAGGACGCTTTGGATTGGGATTGAAATCCGCTTCACTTTCACAATGCAGGAAATTAACTGTTGTCAGCAGAAAAAACGGTTCGGTTTCAGCATTGCAATGGGATCTCGATTTTGTCGAAAGTGAAAAAGATTGGGTCGTGAAAGAGTTATCAAAAACAGAAATTCAAATCCTGCCCCAAATAGATCTCATAACAGATGTGCAACATGGGACTTTGGTTATTTGGAGTGATTTTGACACTCTGGATACGACACGAGGGTCGATATATACATGCCTCAACAGGCAAATCCCTTTGTTAAGCGCTCATCTTTCGTTGATTTTTCATAGATTCATGCAGGGCGAGGAAACTGAAAAGATCAATATTTCCATAAACTTTTGTGAATTAATACCATTAGATCCATTTCTCCACAAGCATAAGAAGACCCGGATTAACAAAGAAATTTCCATTCCGATCATCGATTCCAGCGGAGAAGAACAGATGATCCGGGCACAAACTTTTAATCTTCCTCACCTCCATGATCTTTCTCCTGAGGACCAAAAACTGCTGGGGGGAATTGAAAGCATGAAAACCCAACAGGGGTTTTATGTATATCGGGGTTTGCGCCTGATCATTTGGGGATCTTGGTTCGGGATGCCACGTGAGGAAATTTTCAAATATGCGAGAGTTAAGGTTGATATTCCGAACACGCTCGACGATATTTGGCACATTGACATAAAGAAACAGAATGCATCCATTCCCCGCAAAATTCAGGATCGGCTGAAGAATGCAGTGCTCGAGGTTACCCAGCAGTCACAGAAAAAGATCACGTATCGGGGATCGAAGGCTCCGATGGAAAAAAGACTCTGGTTCCCGGTTAACAATCGCGGAATCTCGGAGTTTCGCATCAATCGGGATTCTTCTCTTTTTGGGCTGCTCAGTGGGGTAGACGAGAAATCACGCAAATATTTTGATTTGATACTGGATGAAATTGAGAAAAGCATCCCATACAATGACATTTATAATGAAATGGCTCAACATGGTAATTCACCTGCGGACTTGCCTATGGATGAAGATCGTGTTGCCAGCATAGAGTGCATTGTCCAGATGTTGTTGAAGTCAGAAATGGAAATGGGAGCGACAGACAGAAAGATTGTTCTCGAAAAAATCTTTTCTGATGAGCCGTTCCGTAGCTTTCCCGAAATTTATGAAAAACTGCTGGGAGAATAACCATGCCGAACGCGAGAATATCTGCTGCGATAAGGATATGTGAAAACTTCTGCCGGAATACCATTGAATTGCACCCTGGGGAAGAGATAGATGAACGCATATTGGCGCGTCATATTGAAAACACGATGTCTGTTCTCCATACGATCGAACAGATCGACTTGACAGAAGAAGAAAAAGAGGAATTCCGGCGA
>JAZUCR010000530.1:0-2842 GCA_045639225.1 Victivallales bacterium | reverse complement strand
ATGAACGGATGCAGCAGTCTCAGCAGTTTCCACAGCACGAAGTCCAGTACGGCCAGAGCCTGCGCCTTTTCTTCTTCCGTGCCGTGCAGACGCGGCTTGCTCGCTTCGATGAACCAGTCGCAGAACGTGCTCCACACCATTTCGTAAATTTCATGCACCGCCTGGTGGAACTTGAATCCTTCCAGCGCGCCGCGCACCGCTTCGATCGTGCGGTTGGTCCACGCCAGGATCCACTTTTCATCGGCGGAAAGTTTGGCAATGTCGATCCCTTCCAGCTTGCGGAAACTCGGCGAAACCGGTCCCTGCAGCGTCCGGAAACGGCACGCATTCCACAATTTGTTCGCAAAGTTCCGCCCGATCTCGCATTTTTCGTTGGAATACTGGATGTCCAGTCCGATCGGGGCGATGTAGATGATCGAGAACCGCAGCGCGTCCGCACCGTATTGTGCAATCACATCCAGCGGGTCGGGCGAATTGCCCAGCGATTTCGAAAGTTTCCGTCCCAGATTGTCGCGGATGATGCTCGTGAAATACACGTTGCTGAACGGATGCGTTCCCTTGAACTCGTATCCGGCCATGATCATGCGCGCCACCCAGAAGAAAATGATGTCCGGACCGGTCACCAGATCGTTGGTCGGGTAGAAGAATTCCTGTTCCGGCGTTTTTTCCGGCCAGCCCATGATCGAGAACGGCCACAGCCACGAACTGAACCAGGTGTCCAGCACGTCCTCTTCCTGCCGCCACCCGTCGCCTTCCGGCGGGTTCACGCCCACATAAACTTCATCGGTGGCATCCTTATACCAGGCCGGGATCCGGTGTCCCCACCAGATCTGACGGCTGATGCACCAGTCCTGAATGTTTTCCATCCAGTGGAAATAGGTCTTGGTCCAGCGTTCAGGATAGAATTTGATCGTGCCGTTGCGCACCGCTTCGATTGCCGGTTTGGCCAGTTCGTCCATCTTGACGAACCACTGGTCGCTGAGCAGCGTTTCGATCTCCACGCCGCCGCGTTCGGAGAAACCGACGTTGTGAACGATGTCTTCGATTTTTTCCACCAGTCCGAGCTGTTCCAGATCGGCCACGCACTGCTTGCGGCATTCGTAACGGTCCAGTCCGGCATATTTGCCGCAGACCGAATTCATCGAGCCGTCCCGGTTCATCACGTTGATGAACGGCAGGTTGTGGCGTTTGCCCACCTGATAGTCGTTCGGGTCGTGCGCGGGAGTGATCTTCACGCAGCCGGTTCCCTTTTCCGGATCGGCATGTTCGTCTTCGATGATCGGGATCTGACGGTCGGTCAGCGGCAGATTGACCGTTTTTCCGACCAGGTGTTTATACCGCGGATCGCCCGGGGGGACCGCCACGGCGGTATCGCCGAACATGGTTTCCGGACGGGTCGTGGCAACCACCAGATACCCGGTCCCGTCGGTCAGCGGATAACGGAAATGCCAGAATTTACCCTTGACTTCCTTGTAAATGACTTCCTCATCCGAAAGCGCGCTCTGGGCGGCGGGGCACCAGTTGACCATCCGCTTGCCGCGGTAGATGTAGCCCTTGTTGTAGAGCTGCACGAAAACCTGTTTCACCGCATCGGAAAGACCCTCGTCCATGGTGAAGCGTTCGCGTTCCCAATCGCAGGAAGTTCCGAGCTTGCGGAGCTGTTTGATGATGGTGCCGCCGTATTGTTTTTTCCATTCCCAGACGCGTTCGATGAATTTTTCGCGTCCGAGAGTGCGGCGGTCGATGCCCTCTTTTTCGCGGAGGACTTTATCGACTTTGCTTTCCGTAGCGATACCGGCATGGTCGGTGCCGGGGAACCAGCAGACTTCCTCGCCGCGCATCCGGTGCCAGCGGATCAGGATATCCTGCAGCGTATTGTTCAGGACGTGACCCATGGTCAGAATCCCGGTCACGTTCGGCGGCGGGATCACGATCGAATACGGTTTCTTGCCCGGTTTGGGCTCTCCGTGGAACAGCCGGTTGTTTTTCCAGGTGGAATACCATTTTTCTTCAATGGACGCCGGTTCGTATGCTTTGGGCATTTCTTCTTTGGACATCTGCTCTTGCTCCGGATTTTGGTTTCAGTTTTAATAAACTGATAATATACAGCATTTCATCAAAATTACAAACTTTTCCCGCGAAAAACCGGAAAAGTTTGTCTGGAAAATCAACTTCGATGATTGGAGCTCTGGTACGGCGTCACTCGCTGAACAGCCACGTGGAAAGATACCGTTCCCCGTTGTCCGGCAGCAGCACGATGATCCGTTTCCCGGCAAATTCCGCCTCTTTGGCGAGTTCCAGCGCGGCGAACAAGGCGGCGCCGGAGGATATGCCGATCAGCAGACCTTCTCTGACTGCGGCTTCCCGCGCCGTCCGGCCCGCGTCTTCCGCGGAAATGGGCATCACCCTGTCGATGATTTTGGTGTTGAGCACTTTCGGAATGAAATTCGCGCCGATGCCCTGGAGTTTGTGCGGACCGGCTTTGCCGCCGGAAATGATCGGGCTGGCATCCGGTTCGACCGCGATGATTTTTACATCGGGGTTGTGCGCTTTCAGTCCTTCCCCCACGCCGGTCAGGGTGCCGCCGGTGCCGACTCCGGCAACGAAAGCATCGACTTTGCCGTCCGTATCGCGCCAGATCTCTTCAGCGGTAAATTTCTTATGATACGCCGGATTGGCCGGATTTTCGAACTGCTGCGGAATGATCGAACCGGGATTGGCCGCGCGGATCTCCTCGGCTTTGGCGATCGATCCGGCCATCCCTTCCGCACCCGGAGTCAGAACCAGTTCCGCACCGTAGGCCGCCAGCAGTTTGCGCCGTTCCACGCTCATGGTGTCCGGC
>JAZUCR010000529.1:0-3199 GCA_045639225.1 Victivallales bacterium | reverse complement strand
ATCGAGGTCAGCACCTCCTGCGCTCCGGGGTTCCCGCGGCGGCTCGAATTTTCCGGCAGCGAAGGGACCGTGGCTTTTGAGGAAGACAAGATCACCCGCTGGGAATTCACGCATCCCGCCCCGGAAGACAAGGCGATCCTGCAGGAACTTTCCGGCAAGGCCGATGCCTGCGGCGGACGTTCCCCGATGAACATCAGCGGGGACGGACATGCCAGCCAGATCTCCGACCTGGCCGATGCGATCCTGACCGGCAGAAAGCCGTTCCTGGACGGCCGCGAAGGACGGCGCGCGATCGAACTGATCTGCGGCATCTATGAATCCGCCCGGACCGGCAAGCCCTACTATTTCAACCGGTGACCGGCATGGAGGTCAGATTTATCCCGGTCAAGATGCGTCTGCCGCTGAAATTCGGCGCGGAAACCATCGAATCGATCCAGATCGCCCATGTGGAGCTGGATGCTTACGGCGCCAAAGGGATCGGCGTAACGCCGCTTTCGGTCGGCTGGTCCTGGCCCTCGGATCTTTCGTTCCTCTTCCGCGAGGGCGTCATGCTGGATTTCTGCCGTCTGCTGGCCGCTGAATACCGCCCGGACGAGACCCTGGACCCGATGAGCGCCGGATATGTTTTTTTGAATGAAAAACTGCCGGAACTGCTGGCGCGTTTCAACCGGGATCATCAGGTCGAAATGCCGCATCTGGCGGCGCTGATCTGCACCTCGGCGTTCGATATCGCCTGGCACGACGCTTTCGCGAAATCCCGCCGGCTGCCCGCGTTCGAGACTTACGGACCGGATTTCATGCAGCACGACCTGGCGTGGTTTTTCGACGACCCCAAGTTCGCCGGCAAATATCCGCAGGATTATTTCGTCCGTCCGGTTCCGGACCGGATCCCCGTCTGGCATCTGGTCGGCGGCAAAGACCTGCTCCTCGAATCCGAGCGGACCGGCAAAGAGCCCGAAGACGGTTATCCGGTCTCCCTCGAAAAATGGATCGAACGCGACGGCCTCAAATGTCTCAAGATCAAGCTCACGGGACGCGACGCCGAATGGGATTACGACCGGATGGTCCGGGTCGGAAAGATCGCCCTGCGTTACGGCTGCGAGGCGCTGTCCCCCGATTTCAACTGTCTGGTGCGCGAACCCGCATATGTCAATGATATTCTCGACCGTCTGAAAGCCGCGGAACCGGCGATTTACGATCTGCTGCTCTACGTGGAGCAGCCGTTCCCGTATGACCTGGAAGCCAACCGGATCGATGTGCATTCCTGTTCGGCGCGCAAACCGCTGTTCATGGATGAAAGCGCGCATGACTGGAAACTGGTGAAAATGGGATATGAGCTGGGCTGGAACGGCGTGGCGCTGAAGGTCTGCAAGACGATGACCGGCGCGCTGCTTTCCGCCTGCTGGGCGAAGGAACACGGCATGCTGCTGATGGTGCAGGACCTGACCAATCCGATGCTGGCGACGATCCCGCATGTGCTGCTGGCGGCGCAGGTCGGCACGATCAAGGGCGTGGAATGCAATGCGCCGCAGTTCTATCCGACCGCTTCGCTGGCGGATGAAAAGATCCATCCGGGGCTGTACGAACGCCGGAACGGAGTGGTCGATCTCAGCACGGTCAAGGGCCCCGGTTTCGGGTATTGACCGAGCGTGATCATCGATTCCCGCATTCATTTTCCCGCCGGCTGCGAACGGCAGCCGGATATCGGGTCGAGGCTGATTTTTCCGCCGCACAATATCGTTTGATGGACGACTGATTACTGCCTGGAAGATTTTTGCGTCGGAGAGATCTGTTTTTTCTTTGTTTCCATCTTGCTTTTCTCCTGTTTCAGTTTTAAATTACACCACAAATGTGGTTTTGACGGAGGATCAAAAATGAACAACGTTCGTGATTTCGGAGCGGCCGGGGACGGCAAAACGAAAGATACCGCGGCCATTCAGCGGGCCATCGATGCAGGCGGCATGGCATATTTCCCGCCGGGCATTTACCTGAGCGGCACTTTGTATCTGAAATCGAACGGCGGACTGGATCTCGCCCCCGGCGCGGTCCTGCTCGCCAGTCCGGATCCGGCCGATTACAATGCCGACGATTTCTGCGTGCAGAACAGTGTTTTCGCCAGTGAACATGTCAGCGGCGCGCATTTCATCGTCGCGGTGGAACAGCGGAATATCGTGATCCGCGGCGGCGGAGTCATCGACGGAAACCGGGAGGCGTTCTACAGAGAGGTCTGGGAGGAACATCCTCATAAGTTTAAACTCGGGACCTGGCGCCCGGCACAGATGGTTTATTTCTGCGAATGCGAAAATGTCCGGATTTCCGATGTGGAAATGAACAATGCTCCTTACTGGACCTGTTTTCTGCACGGATGCGAGCGGGTCAATGTCCGCGGTCTCCGGGTATGGAACGATTACCGGACACCCAACGGGGACGGGCTCGACCTCGACTGCTGCCGCTTCGTGACGGTCGCAGACTGCATCATCCATTCCGGCGACGACTGCATCACCTTCCGTGGGGACGACCGGAAACTGAAGCGGAAGAAACCCTGCGAATATATCACGGTGACGAACTGCATTCTCGGGACTCCCTGCAATGCCTTCCGGGTCGGCGTGGGAAACGGTCTGATCCGCAACTGCACCGTTTCCAATGTCATCATTCAGGACACGCGGACCGGGATCCAGGTCAATTCCCGTTATTCTCCGAACTCGGAAGGCGTAGCCATCGAAAATATCCTTTTCAGCGACATCCTGATGGATGTGAAGCGGCCTCTTGCCGTTTGCAGTGATGTCCGCGGGGTGAACGACCGTGAAATCAAACCGATCCGCAATCTGGTGTTCCGTAATCTGAACGGGAGCGCGTGCTGGTCGTGTTTGGTGGAGAGCAATCACCGGGGCGATATCCGCGACATCGCTTTTTCCGGCGTGAAACTGAAGTACACCGGCGGGGAAGACGTGACAGAAGGGCCCGGAGTGGTTTATGCCGAATTCGGGACGAAGAATGCTCCTGCCGCATTTCATCTGACCAATGCGGAAAAGGTGGTTTTTCGGGATGTGACGATCGACTGGGCGACCGATTCGCCGAATTGGAAATACGGGCTCATGAGCGATAATACCGAGATCGCGGAAATCAATTCCGGCTGCGATTTCGGAAAACCCCTGAAAAAAAACTGATTCCCGTTATCGCTGACAAGTCGGAGGCCAAG
>JAZUCR010000528.1:0-3352 GCA_045639225.1 Victivallales bacterium | reverse complement strand
CCAGTTGCCGTTTTCGCCGATGTAGGGGGAAAACCCGTCCTGACCGGATCCACCGGGATCCTGGTTTCGCATTTTTCCGAGAACAGGATCTAAAATCGGATTTACATTCATCGTTTATTCCTCCGCGGTGATCGTGATCGTGTCCTGCATGCCGTATGAATACGTCAGGCTTTCGCGGTCGGCCCAGGCGCCGAACGTCCAGCGGCGGGTCATGCCGTCGGTGGCGTCGATCTTGTGGATGACGCAATTCGCGCCGGTGCCGTATCGGATATACGTATTGCCGGCAGCGTCTTCGCGGACGTCGTCGGGGCTTTCTTCAATTTTTCGGAAATGTGCCGTCTGGGTGTTTTTGTGGCCGAAACAATCGATCGTGACCTGAATCATTTTGATTTTCCTTTCTGTTGTCCTGCTGTAAATATATACGTAAAAATTTATATTTTCAGGATTTTTTTCAATTCTTCCGCTACGGCTTGCGGAGTTATTTCCACCATACATTGCGCGGTCGGATAATTGTCATCGCCGACGGTCCGGCCGCGGTTGCAAATCCTTCGGTCGCCGAAAAAGCAGCTGTGATGACAGCCGCCGCGGCGGCAGCAGGAAAGTTTTCCGATTTTCGAAAAAACAATATCATCCGGATATGCGGTCAGGTGCGCCGGTTCGCGGCCTCCGGCCAGGACGATGGATTTTCGGTTCAAAGCGGCTGCGATATGGACTACTCCGGAAGGCGGGGAAATCACGCATTCGGCATCGCGGACCAGCTGCGCGAGCTGTGCGCAATTGGTTTTGTCGATCATGTTGATCGCTCCCCGCAGGGGGCGTGCGTGGTTCTTGCGGGTTCCCATTTGGACAAAAGCGATTTCCGGCGTCATATCTACAAGCTGCTGCCAATAGGATTGTGACCATTTTTTTGTCGGTGCGGAATTCTGCCAGCCGGTGTTGATCAGGACGTATTTCTGTTCGATCAATCGTTCCGATGCGAGCTTCATATAGATCTGCGGGGTGGTGATTTGGCAGGGAATATTTTCGCCGATATATCCGGCAAATTCGTTCAAATTTCCGGCGATAATATGCCGGCAATCCTGGCGCCAGCGGTCGCGGTTCCGCATCCGGAAAACATTGTCGGCGGTCTGGCGGGTGATTTCGGGGTTCAGGTAGGGGCAATTTTCCCAGATCTGTTTTTTCCCGCGGAAATCGATGTTTACTTCGAACATACCGGTCGCCAGGATATTCCGCATGACGGCATCGGCGATTATGGTATCTCCCAGCCAGGCGTTGGGGACCAGAAAAATTTTTCTTTTGCGGAAATTTTTTGCTGACGCGGTGTAAAGGTGCGGGAAGATCTGCATTTCCCGGTCTTCGAATTGCCAGTTGTGATCGGAGCTGCGGCGGGTGCTGCCTTGGACGTCCATGCCAAAATTGACCAGGGTAATTTCCCGGTCCGGATAATTTTTCTCCAGCCATTTGACGACGATGTATCCGGTCGTGAGGCATTTTTTCCGGCCGGGGCGCGGGGTATAATTCCAATCGTATTTCTTTTCGAGTGCTTCGATAAATTCGGCTGGGATCTCCCGCGGCTGGGTGACATAATGATTTTCCGCAAAAACGATTTTGGGACCGAAATCCCGGTGATCGGTGCGGTGCCAGCAGAGAATTTTTTCCACGTTGTCGTGCTGATAATATGCCGAATTGTGGCAAGAGTTCAGAAAACACAAAATATCGGTCGGCCGGGTGGCGATTTTCTGTTCAACCGGATATTTTACGTTGGAAAAAATCAAAAGACGTTTTTTCTGTTCCGGCTGTAAAATATAATCCGGTGACAGTGAGGACAAATAATCAGATGTTAAAGAATACATAATAGTCTCAAGCCTCAAGTTTCAAGATTCAAGTTTTCTTTATCTTCAAGAAAAATATGCTGAAAAGATTTCAAGTCTTCGGCTTCAAATTTCCAGTTATGCCAGGGACAGCGGTAGGTCGAATTTTTGACTTCGTATCCGAAATTCACCAGGATGATTTCGGATTGCGGATAAAGCTGCTGCATCCATTTTGTGACCATATAGCCGGTCGTCATACATTTGACTTTTCCTTCTTCGATTTCATAGTTCCAATCGTAGGATTTTTTCAGGCTTTCGATAAATGCGCGCGGAATGCTGTCGGGGTGGCTGAATACATACGAGTTCCGGCAGCCGCGGCGAAATTTGCCGTATTTGTCTTCTTTCGGATCGCGGTGGAAAACAATTTTCCGTTTGTGGTCCGGATAAAAATCTATAGTTTCCGCTTTGTTGAGAAAAACCAGCAGGTCGTTTTCGGATGGTTGGATTTTGTTTTTTTCAGGGTATTTGACGTTGGAAAAAATATAAACTTTTTCCGGCTGCGCTGCGGTGATTGTCTGAATTTGTTTTGTTTCGATTGCGGGGACGGAAAAGAGTTCTTTTTCGAGGACCTGGTCAATCATGGCAGTGACGGTTTTCCAGTCTTCGGCGGGGATTTCCTGCCGGTATTGAACTTGCCTGCGCAGGTCATGGATCCGGGAAGCGATTTCCGGATATTTTTCTGCGCTGTGCAGCAAGGCAAGCTGCAATTCTTTGATCGCGCAATTCCGGTTATCGTTGTTGAGATGTCCGTATTCGTGCATGACTCCGTCCGCGGTCAGATAGTGTTTTTGAATGCAGATGATACAGGGATCATCCGGCGCGGCTGTCTGGTCAATTTTTTTACATTTACATGGCATAATTTCAACTCTCCTTTTTTTTGAAATTACGATTTGTTTTTCCTGCGGATCGTCACTGTTGCGGTCGGAAGCGATGTTGTTTCGATTGGACCACTGCCGATCCACATATCATCTTCCGGCAGGTATTGACAATCGCCAGGGAAGTTTTCACCAACGACCGGCAATTCATAGGTACCGTATTCTGATACTTCGATATATTCGCCATAATAAGCGAACAGACGAGAACGTATACGCAAATAATCCGGGCAATTCGATGTATCAACATCCACACCGAAATAACTGTATGCAGTATTATAGTTCGGGATGCAGTTTTCCGGGGGGATCGGAGGAACACCATAACAATAGGTTACCGGCGAATCCGGGCCGCCATCAAATTCATAAATAACCATTAAATCGACCATTGTATCTGGGCAGGCATGATTTTCCCATTGATACCGGCCGGAAATATTCCATTCGATTTCAAAATCATCGCAATCGATCGGATCCGGACTGGGACTGCCGGACGGACTGCCGGAGGGACTGCCGGACCCGCTGCCTGATCCGGAGCCCGATCCGCTGCCGGACCCGCTGCCGCTGCTTCCGGACCCGCTGCCGGACCCGCTGCCGGACCCGCTGCCTGATCCG
>JAZUCR010000527.1:0-4220 GCA_045639225.1 Victivallales bacterium | reverse complement strand
ATCGCCGGTATGCAGCCGCACGACCTTTTTCCCCGCCAGATAATCGCGTTTGAGGATCGACAGGACCTCGTCGAGCGCCATTTTCGCACTGTTGTGAAATTCGGCATGATCGGCCAGCGCCAGAATTTTTTCATTCACCAGCGAACCGGCATAAACCACCGTATCCGCCTCGCGCAAAACCGCGGCCCCTTTCAAAGTAATGAGGTCCGGATCGCCGGGACCGGCACCGACAAAGGTGATTTGTCCGCTCATTTTCCGGTTCCTTTCCGCCAGACACCGACGGCGATCGGATTTTCCGCCCGGATCATCGAATTTCCGGGCAGGATCTCCTCGGCCCGACTGATCTGGACCGTCAGGAATTCCTGCCGATGTTCACGCAGACCCGCACTCATCATGCCGATAGTGTCCAGCATGACGGCAGTCATTACGAGGATCCCGCCTGGTGCAAGTTTTTCGAAGGCTTTTTCAAATATGTCTTTGCCGCCTCCGCCGATGAAAATCCGGGTCGGCTGCGGCAACTCCGCGAAACACTCTTCCGCCCTGCCCTGCCGGACCTGGATATTGGTCAGGCCCTCTCTGGCGATGTTATCGGTAATATGCTGAACCCGTTCGGGATCTTTTTCCACCGCGATGACCTGAAGTTCCGGACACAATCCTGCCGCCTCGATCCCGACCGAACCGCTGCCGGCGCCGAGATCCCACAACACGCCCGGAGCCAGCCTCAGTTTGGAAATCACCACCGAACGGATCTCCGGATGGGTGATCATATTTTTATGATGCAGATACGAATCGTCCGGCAGACCGAGCGGCAGACCCGGTTTTTCCGCGGAATCATCAGGCAGCACAGCCAGCACGGAAAGCGAGGCTCCGGCCTCGGGATTGGCGGCGATATCAGACAGGGTGCCGCGCAAAACACATTCTTCGGGCAAGCCGAGACTGCAGCCGCAGGCGGCCCGGCGCATGGCAGCCGCCGGAAACGCGGCAATCAGCTCAGCGGCGATCTTTTGCGCCGGACGCTGTCCGTCGCCGTAAACAGCCGCAAGGGAAGCACTCAGGATCGCCCGGTACGGCACCGGATTTTTCCGACCGTGCAGAGAAAACAACCGTGCCCGTTCCCATGGCTGGCCCAACCTGGCAAACAATTTTTGAAATGCGGTCGGAGCGGGATGAAAGGCCAGCCGGTCGGACGGAACAAAACGCAGTAAAGTCGAGCCGATTCCGTAATAAAGCGGATCGCCGGTAGCCAGGACAACAGTCTGAAGCCCCCGCGCCAGCAGCTCCGGCAGACGCTGAACGATCTGACCGTCCACCGCGGCTTTCTCTGCGGTCGCCGGGATCTGCGGAAGCTCCAGCAGACGCGGGGCAGCAATCACCAGCTGAGCCTGGCTCAGCAGCTGTTCCGCCGGACCGCTGAAACCGTCGTCCCAGCCGATCACATTGATTATCTGTTCGTTCATTATGTTGGTTTTCCCCGCCGTGAAACTGACTTTCTTCTGTAATATAATCCCTGTCGGCAATTTTAAAAGTCCGCAAAACAAAAAAAAGCTGTCATCCTGGCAAAAAAAACGGTCCGCTGCGGCATTTTGGTGCACCAATCTTGCAGATTTCCCGCTTTCCGGCTTGAAACTTTTCTGTTTTACGGATATATTGTCCTGTCATGAAATAATTATGCCAATGAAAGGATACATTATGAAAATGAGATTTTTATCCGGTTTTTTTGTTTTGCTGCAGCTGACCGGACTGATGCTGTTGACCGCCTGTCAGGATCTGCTCCACCTGGAACCGATGGAACCGGCGGACATCACGGTGCCGGAACTGATCTCCAGAATGGGCAAAGCGACCGATCCGGAACTGCGTTACCGCAACTGCAAATCTTATCTGATGAAACAGACTTTTTCCGTAATGCAGTCCGGTTCCAAGGAAACGCTGTCGATCGAAACCCGTTTCCAGGCGCCGGATAAAATGCGGCTGACCACTTACCGCAATCAGAAACCGACCGTGATCCAGATCTACAATGCAGGAAACGCCTGGACCTACGACTGCGCCACCCGGAAAACGACTCAGGTCCCGAAAGGAATCCCGACTGAACTGATGCGGATCTTCACCCAGATGGGGACTCCCTCGCTCGACGCAACCAAGATCTTCAAAACCGTTTCGATCGACATGCAGATCGAGGACGGCTACAAAACGTATCGGCTGATTTGCGATTCCGGAGTCAAGGGCATTGCACCCTATGTGCTGTATATCAACGGCAGAACCTATCTGACCGAACGGATGGAAACCATCATGTATATCAACGGTGAGGAATATCTGTATGTCAACGTTCCGGCCGATTATACCTGGTATGAAAACAAAAGCATCCGGCTGCCGGTCACCTCGACCGTGAAACAGATGGAAACGACCCGAATCTCGAAGATGACCGATTTCAAGATCAATATCGATTTCCCAGCCTCGGATTTTCTGCCGCCGGTGCCTTTCTCGCATCAGGGCATACCGGAGAAATCAGCAAAAAAAACTGCGAAGGACACGAAGACTGCCGCGGATAAACCGGTGAAACCGGCAGAAAAACCGGCCAAGGCAGCGAAAACTGCCACGGATAAAAAGGAAGCGAAAAAGCAATGAAAAGCGCTTATGAACTCGCACTCGAACGGACCGGCGGAAAACTGAACGAACTGCCGCAGGAAAAGAAAGAAAAGATCGCCGAAATCGACCGGATTTACAAATCCCGCATCGCCGCGGCGGAACTCAGCGCCCAGCAGAAACTCGCCAAGGGTCTCGACGAAGCACAGGCCGAGGAGCTCCGGCAGGGGCTGGTGGCGGAAATCGCCTCGCTTCGCGATCAATGCGAACGGGAAAAAAACGCCGTCCGCAACAGCTGACGCATCCGGACAGGTTCCCCCCATGTCCATCTATCTCGACAACGCCGCAGCGACCCCGTGCGATCCGGAACTGCTGGCCGACCTTCAGAAATTCGCCGCGGAATATCCCGGCAATCAGGAGTCTGCCGGCTGGCATGGCAGAGTTGCTGCCGAACGCATCCGCGATGATGCCGCCGAACTCTGCACCGCATTCGGACTGTCCGGCTTCGGCACGGTATTCTGCAATACGGGGACCGAGGCTCTTGCCATTGCTGCCGAAGGCATCTGCCGCAGTCTTCACGGCGGCGAGATCGTCACCACCACGCTGGAACATCCCGCGCTGGAAAAAGCTTTCGAACGATCAGTTTCGAAGTATGGAATGAAGCTGATCCTCTGCAAAGCGGACCGGAACGGCGTCTCCCTGTCCGACCTGGAATCTCATCTTTCGGACCGGACCGCCGCCTTGGCGATCCATCACGTGCAGAGCGAAACCGGCGGGATCGTGGACCTCGGTCAGGTCCGCCGTCTGCTGGACCGGCAGGCGCCGAAAGCGCTGCTGCTGTGCGATACCATGCAGTCCATTGGGAAAATCCCCCTGCAAACGCGGGAGATCCGGCCGGATTTCTTCACCCTGTCCGGACAGAAGATCGGTGCACCCGGCGGAGCGGTCCTGTTCTGTGCGGAAAAACACCTGCGGACCATTCAGGCGCTCCGCAGTGCCGAACATTTCGGAGGCCGCTGTCCGGTTCCGGTCCTGCTGACCCTGATTCGCGCCGGGATCAAAGCGGCGCAGACTCAAAACGAGAATTATGTTCATGCGCAGATGCTCCGGCATCACCTGCTCGAAGCGCTTCGCAAAAACAACCTGAACTTCCCGTGCACGCTGCCGGAAGACACGGTCTCGCCGTTCATCATTCATCTGCTGACCGCGCCTTATCAGGGAGCGATCCTGACGCGGGCCCTGCATCGATACCAGATCAGCGCGGCACCGGGCAGTGCGTGCGAATCGGAAACCCCGGCCGGCTCGCGGGCACTGTCGGCGATGGGTTATTCCCGGAAGGATGCATTCTGCGGACTGCGGCTATCCTTGTGGAAGCAGAATACCGAACAGGAAATGGATCTCCTGGCGGAAAAGCTCGCCGAATGCGTGAAAAATTATTGAGAATTTCTCTTCCTGTTCCAGCCGTTTCCGTATCGTTTTCCGGACAGTTCTCCGTATGGGATATCTTTGATGATGGTTTCTGTAAAACCTTCAATTTATATTCAAAAACCAGCATTTTTACTGATTTTCTGCGATCAAAATCCTCCGCTGATTGTCTATCATTTATCCTGCTAAAAACAAATAACATACAAAAAGCGGAA
>JAZUCR010000526.1:0-1808 GCA_045639225.1 Victivallales bacterium | reverse complement strand
CTGTTTTTCGTGCTGGTCTGCCACTGGGATGTGGCGGGCGTGGCGGCGGCTACCAAAATCTCCAATGCGGTTTCGGCCCTCCTCATTCTGCGCACGCTGACCCATGCGCGGGACGCGAGCCGGCTGTTCTGGTCACGGATGAAGTTCCACTGGCAGACTTTGAAGGACCTGGTGCGGATCGGACTGCCCGCGGGTGTGCAGGGCTGTTGTTTTTCCATTTCCAACATCACGATCCAGTCTTCGGTGAATTCCTTCGGCCCGATGGCGATCGCAGGCAATACTTCGTCACAGAGTCTGGAAGGGATCGTCAACACCTGCTGCGGCGCATTTTATACCACTTCCATCAGTTTCGTCGGACAGAATTACGGTGCGAAAAAATATAAACGCATCGTGAAATGCATCGTTTATTCCACGATCTGCGTGATGGTCTGCGGGGCGGTTTTCGGCTGGGGGTTCTATGGGTTCGGACGGTCATTGCTGAATATCTACAATCCCAATCCGGAAGTCATCCAGTGGGGTCTGATCCGCCTCAAAATTCTGCTGATGACCTATTTCCTGGCCGGGCTGATGGATGTGGTCACCGGCGCACTGCGCGGACTGGGGCATTCGCTGAAGCCGACGCTGGTCACGCTGACCGGAGCCTGTTTCTTCCGGATCGCCTGGGTCATGTGGGTTTTCCCGCTCGACCGGACCATGAGCAATCTGATGTATACCTATCCGGTTTCCTGGATCCTGGTCACATTGGCCAACGGCCTGTTGCTGTATCTGGTGCTGCGGAAGATGTTCCGCAATGCAGCAGGGAACAGCCATCATCTCGGAACGATCCGGGCGAGGGTCTGATTTTTCGTCAGACACCGCCCGAATCGGCAATTTTCCGAACGGGACAACTGTTCCCCGCAGCGTGCGGTATGAACTTTGTTACCGCAGTTCCACGCCTAATTTCTTGGCGGGGGCATCACGCAGTTTTTCATGCGCACTGTTCACTTCGACATCGGTCAGAGTCTTTTCCATCGACCGGAAAGTGAGCGTGTAAGCCATGCTCTTGGCGCCTTCCGGCAGCGGAGCTCCGCTGAACAGGTCGAAAATCTCGGCATTGACGAGATTCGGGATCTTCTGCGCGGCAATGAAATCCAGAACTTTCTGGTTGTCCAGATCCTTCGGCGCCAGGAAAGCGACGTCGCGCGTGATCGGCGGGAACTGGGAGACCGGTTCGTAATTGATCGATTTGCCTTCCGCGGCGAACAGAACCGACAGCTGGATCACGGCCGCCATGACATCGCTCTGCAGACGCATGCCCTGCGTCATCTTGCTGTTGAGCTTGCCGAGCACGCCGGCTTTTTTGCCGTCGATGAACAATTCGGCGCAGACGCCCTTGACAAAGCGGGGATCCTCGGCCGGCTTGAATTCATAGGATTTCAGCCGCCGCTGTTCCAGCACGCTTTCCAGCACGCCTTTGATGTCGAAGAAATCGAACTGGACCGCGCGTTCGGCGGAATAACGTTCCGGATGGGCGCGTCCGGTCAGGACGATCGCCAGTTCATCGCGTTCTTCCGGATATTTCGCGGGATTCTTGCAGAAGACATGACCGATCTCGAACAGCGCCAGATCGGCATTCTTGCGGGAAACATTGCGTTTGACGCAGGCGAGCAGGCCGGGCAGGATGCACGCCCGCAGCACTGCGAGATCGAGGCTGATCGGGTTGTTCATCTTCATCAGGTCGCCCGGTTCGAAGATGAGATCGGAAAGCGCGCTCTTTTCATCGACCATGCTTACGTTCACCGTATCGTCCAGACCGGCGGCGATGAGCT
>JAZUCR010000525.1:0-2071 GCA_045639225.1 Victivallales bacterium | reverse complement strand
CAGATATAGCGGTCGCCGTAACTCCGCTCACGGGAATTCGACATCGTCAGGACCCGGCCCAGTTCCAAATGCTCCCCGTGGGCAATATCCAGCACGGTTCCGGCGGCAGCCTCCACCTCGAAATGAAGCAGTCCCGCACTTTCGCGTCCCAGATCCACGATCAGGAGCCAGCCGTCCGAATCCGGCGGCAATTCTTTAAAGGTCCCTTCGAACGGACCGATGATCGGCGTCACCATGTCCGTCCCCATCGCCGCTCCGGGGAAAGCATCCGGTTCGCGCCGTTTGAAATAGCCGTGCCAGACGGTCCGTTCCGCGATCCCCTCACCCGGCAGGATCATAGGCACCGGCCGTTCCATCGGCTCGTCCTCGAAATCCAGCTCGACCGCCGGTGAAAACACCAGGTCCTTCTTCCGGGCATCATACTCCCACGTATAACCCAGCATGGGATTGAGTTTTTCGATCGGACCGGAACGGAATCCGGGGTCTTCGGCGATCTCCCAGCTCCGGCCGGTGGCTGTCAGCACCGTGTCTCCGCTGCGCACTTCCGCCCACAGCCGCGGCGTCCCTTTCAGATGGTTCAGAAAATTCTCCCCGCAGTAATACGCACGGATTTCCAGCCGGTTTTCTCCCGCCGCAGTTTTGACTGGGATCCGGGTAAAAGTCTTGGCATTCGGGAAATCGCTGAACTGACCGCGTCCCAGAAACTTCCCGTTCAAAAACGCCGCGAAATCACTGTCGGCAGAGACCAGCAGTTCCGCTTCCGTTTCCTTCGTGCATTCGAACTTCGTCCGCGCGACGACATACAGATTTTCCGATTCTTTTCCGCCGTTCCAGATCCATTTGGCATCCATAAAGCACTCCTGCAGCTTGTTTTTTGGAGCATAATATATTCAATCCACGCACATTTTTCAAATCGGACACAGTTTTTTTGAGAAAAAAAGCAAACCCCCTCTTGTAATTTGAATTTTGCTGCTTATATTATTTTTCAAAACTAAAAGTAGACTAACCAACAATTTCGCAGGATAAAAGATTTTATGGTTGTTCAAGACATTCTCATCCAAGTGAAATCGGATCTGTCATCGGGACGGCTGACCCGTAACGGCAAACTGCCCGTGCGCGAAGATCTCGGAAAATTTTACGGAGTCAGCAAGTCCACCGTGCAGAAAGTTTTTGCCGCCTTGGAAAAAGAAGGCTTCGTCATATCGAAGGGATCGCAGGGAACCTTCGTCAATCCGCGTTCACCCGATCAGACCGATGTCGCGGTGATCCTTCCCGCCGGCTCCAGGGAGCTGACATCCAACAGCCTCTATTCCCAGTTTGCCCACCGCCGCGCGGCTTTGGAACAGTCCACCGGAAAACGGTTCCGTCTGTTTTATGTGGATGACCTGCGGATGATCAAAGACGATTTCCAGCATCTGGCACAGGAAGTCCGCGCATTGAAGTTCTGGGGTGCGATTTTCCTTTTTGCCCCGCTGTCCTGGATGTATGAACCGTTTCTCGAAAACGGGATCCCGGTCGTGTCGCTGACCGATGAATCCGGTCAGAATATTTCCACCGTCTGGGTGGATTACAGCGACCTGCTGGAAAAGATGCTCGCTGAATGCAAAGCCGCCGGATGCCGCCGCCCTGCCCTGATCAGCATGACTTCCGTTCCGTATCATCATATTATTGATTATAAGAATAAAGCCGCTGAAATCGGGATCGAAGTTTCGGACCGGATGATTTACGGACTGCAGGCGCTCTCCATTCATCCGGAATGGTTCCGGCATCCGGTGTATTCGCTTTTCTCCGGCGATGATCAGCCCGATGCACTGCTGCTCCTGGATGAAACTTTTCTGTTCCATTCTTGCTCCGCACTGCTGGAACTCGGTCTTCTGCCCGGCAGAGACGTGAAGATCATTTCCCAGCGCACTTTCCCCGGTATTTTTCCTGCACCCGAACCGGTGACTTTCATCGGGTTCAGGATCGAAGATATCGTGGATTCCTGTCTCCGCGCGCTGACCGAGCTTTCCGATGGGCAGACGCCGGTCGAAAAATATGAATTGATCCAAGCTGTAAAAATATAAAAAAA
>JAZUCR010000524.1:0-15596 GCA_045639225.1 Victivallales bacterium | reverse complement strand
GCAACGATTATGCCAGCCCCGGATCCGTTGTTTTCCGGGTCTATTCCGGACGCTGGTTCGAAGCGTGCCAGCTCCATAAACAATGGGCACTTTCCGAAGCGATCTGGAAAAAGCCGGTGCCGCGGACAGACACTGCGAAATGGTTCCGGGATGTCCCTGCCGTGTTCAATTATACCGCGCTGGATAAGGATACCGCAATGACCCGGTATGCCCAGCTGACCGCAATCCATGCTTATCTGGAAGTTCCGCTCTACTGTCCGACCTTTGCCTGGAACGATCCGAAGGCGGGACATTGGCCGAATTTCCGGGCTCGCGATTTCATCCCCCGCATTTATAAACAACTGCTGAAAGAAAACTGTTTTGTCGAACCGTATATCGACTCCCGGCTGTGGGCAGTCCTGGATGGTCCGGACAAGAAAACGGACTGGCGATACAGCAGCCACGGAAAAAAATATGCGGTCATCGACGAAAACGGCAAAATCCCGTTGGAATATTATGGACCGACCTGTTATGCGACCATGTGTCCGGCAGCCAAGGGCTGGCAGGATGAACTGTTCGGCTTGGCTCAATATGTTCATACTTTCGCTCCCGCCGTGTATCACGACCAAGTCATGACATCACACGGGATCCCCTGCTTCAATCCCGAACACGGGCACGCGCTGAACGATCCGGCGGTCTGGCTGGATCGGGGATACCGTCCGCTTTTCCGGAAAATCCGGAGCGCCATGCCGGATGTGCCCCAGACTTCCGAGGAGGTTTCCGAAGCGTATCTGGACCTGTTCGACGGCGGTCATGTCTGGCGCTGGGTCTTCAACGACCAGGTCCCCGCATTCCAGGCGGTTTACGGCGGCAGAGCTCAATACTATTCTCTGGTATTCGATTCCCACGGCAAGGGGGAGTATGCCTCGAATTTCGTCAAGATGGGCAATTCGTTGGTCAACGGCTTGAAGCTCGGAAAATTCGAATTGCAGGAAGTCCACAAAGCGGATATGAAACGGCTTTACATCAAAAAGATGTGTCATCTCCGCATGGCGCTCAACGATTATTTCAACAACGGCGACATGCTTGCGCCGATTCGATTTGCCGAACCGATCCAGCTGCTCACGACCGGATGGTCAACCGACAGCAAGGCGCTGTCCCAGGTAACCATGCCGAAAATCGTTTCCAACAGCTACCAGCTCGGCGACAGCAAAGTCTTCCTGTTTGTGAACACGACGGCGGAAAAACTTTCCTGCAAACCGCTCATCCAGGCGGATTACCTCTGCCTGGAAGGAAAAAGGGATCCGTCAAAAATGAAACTGGAGATCGAGCTTGGTCCGTACCAGACCGCAATCGCGGTGAAAGGCGGCCGGAAAGAAGCGGAGCGGCTGCAGAAAGTACTGCACGTAATCGACTCGTTCACGCCCGGAAAATCATTCGACAGCCTGGTGAAATTCGAGAATCTGCGGAAGATCCCGGGCGTCCGCGGCAAATGGTTCAAACCCGAGGATGCCTCCGGCTTCTACAACCTGTCCAAATCCGCTTCCGGAAAATACTTCGGAAATACGGCGGAAGGTTCGCTGATCTCCTACGGAGTCGTCGATTTCGGTTCCGAAAAAGTTTCGGAGATCTTCATCAAAACTGCCGTGCCGGAAAATTATTCCGGCGGCACCGTTGAACTGTTCGCGGGTTCCTCGCAGAACAGCTGCCGCTGTGTCGGCTCGGTCAAAGTCCCCACTACGGCGAACTGGCTGGATTTCCGCGAATCACGGTTCAAATTGAACACGCCTCTAACCGGAGAACAATTTTTGATGTTCCGGTTCGACCGCAATGCCTGCTGCAACTTTTCAGAATGGAGGTTCTGATGAATAAAAAAACATTTGCATCCCTGTTGGCGGTTTCCGCGGGAGCCCTGCTGCTTTCCGCACAGGAACCGGTGCTGAATTACGACTACACGTCCGGCGCATTCGAACGGACCGGGAAAACCGGTGCTCCGGTCATCGCGGGTGAAACGGCAATGGCAGAAGAACTCCCCGGCTCGATCCGCTTCGACGGCAAAAAGAACTTCATGACCGTCCCCGGCGGAAAGGAAATCTCTCTGAAAAACGGCGGAACACTGTTTGCTTTCGTACGTTTTTCGGAAAAGGAAGAACACGGCATGCTTTTCTTCAAGCAGTCGGAATTTTTGTTGGGACTTTACCGGGGCGACACGCTGTATTTCAACACCCTGACGAAGAAGGGAAAACAGTTCAACTGCCAGTTGATCGTCAAAGGCGTTCCCAAGGGAAAATGGTGCACGGTAGCCGCCGTTCTGCAGCCGTGGAGAAACGGATCGTGGACCGCTTTTCTCTACATTGACGGCGTCAAAAAAGGCTCCAACACTTTCCGTTTCGAAGACGGCTATCCGGAAACGAAAAACGATCTGACCATCGGCAAAGGCTGGGGCGGCACCTGGTTCCTGGACGGCGATATCGGCGACTTGCGGATCTATGACATTCCGCTGAAAGAACAGCAAGTCCTCGAACTGTCGAAGAAATATTTGAAATAACCGGACCTTCCGGGAGGAATCGCCGTGAATGTCGCAAAAAAGCTGGCCGATGAAATTTCGCTCGAAGACGCGATCGGGCAGACCCTGATGCCCACCGACCGGAATTACTCTCAGGAGGAGCTCCGGAAACTGATCCATCAGTCTCATCTCGGCGGATTATTCGTCCGGGATTACCGGAAAGACAATCTTTCCGTGATGGTCCCGCTCCGGCATGAATTGGACATTCCTCTGATCTTCGCCGCGGATATGGAATACAACCGGGCGGCTGGCAACGGGATTGTGCCGACCCAGATGTCGGCGGCTGCGGCCCCGCCGGAATGGACGGAGAAACGAGCGTATCTGCTGGGGCGTGAAGCCCGAGCACTCGGCAATGACTGGCTCTTTCAGCCCGTTCTTGACCTCAACGGGAATCCGGAAAGTCCGGAAATGAATGTCCGTACCTACGGCGACGATCCGGAACTGGTTGCGAAAATGGTTTTGGCGCATTTGAAGGGGCTTCGCAAAGCCGGAATCGCCGCGACAGGAAAGCATTTTCCGGGCGCGGGCATGGACGACCGCGACCAGCATATCTGCACCTCGGTCAATCCGCTGTCCATTCCCGCCTGGATGAACAGTTACGGAAAAATCTGGCGTGCCGCGATCGCAGCGGGAATGGAAACGGTCATGCCCGGCCATATTTCATTTCCAGCTTGGTGCGGACAATCGGAATGCGATGCCATGCCCGCCACGCTCGAACCACGCCTGATGAATGACCTGCTGCGGAAGGAATTGGGCTTCCAGGGAGTCATTGTTTCCGATGCGGCGACGATGGGAGGACTCACCAGCCGCTGTCCGGTGGAAAAATGCGCGGTGGAATTTCTCAAAGCGGGGGGCGATGTCTTCCTTTTCGCCGATCCGGTCCTGGATTTCAAACGGATTCTGGACGCAGTGCGCAGCGGTTATCTCCCCGAAGCGCGGGTCCGCGATGCGGCCTGCCGGGTGCTTCGGCTGAAAGAAATGCTGCAAGTGGGAAAACGTCAGGACCCCGTGCTTTCCGAGTCGGATCTGGCTGAAAACGGTCGTCAATTCGATCAACTCGCGGAAGCATCGGCAACGATTGTCCGCGGTCCGGAATTTTTCCCTGTGCATCTGCTGCCCGGTGCAAAGATACTGACCGTGTCGATCCGCTGGCCGGATGCATCGCAGTATGTCGCGCCGGATATTCCGCTCGTCGATGAACTGCTCCGGGCGGAAGGATTCATAGTGGATCATCTGATGAATCCGCCTCATACGGAACTGCGTGCGAAAGCAGATCTGTATGATATGATTTTCGTCAACGTGATGACCTTCCCCCATGCACTGTTGGGAACGATCCGGATGCTGGGACCGATGCTGATGCCGTTCTGGAGGGCTTTTTACACGGAACGGAAAAACGTAATTTTCACCTCGTTCGGTTCACCGTATCTGCTGCATGAACAGCCGCATTGGCCGAATCTGTTAGTGCTTTATTCCCCGAGTCCGGCCTCCCAGCGTGCCGCGGTAAATGTCTGGCTGGGTAAATGTCCTGCCAAAGGAAGGTTGCCTGTTTCGCTGTCCGGAAGGTCGTATGTTTGAACCCGGACGGAATTATTCGCACCAGCCGACGCCGAGGTAATAGGCCATGTTGGTCTGCGTCGTGTCCAGTCGTCCGAACTGCACCACGATCGGCTCCGACGCCGTGATCCGCAAGGCATACTGCGTCAGCAGCGGGATTTGGTGTCCGCCCAGGTCCTCCTTATGGTCCATCCGCAGAGAGATGATCCGTTCCGCCGGGACCTTGACTTCGATCCCGCGCACCGGATCACGGTCGCTGTAATAGATGTCGATGGCGACTTTGACCTCGCATTGGTGGACGTTGAACAGCATCAGCGCTTCGTGCGCCTCCATGGTGCCGGCCGGATTTTTCGCCGGCAGATATCCGTCCGGAAAATACCAGACTTTTTTACCGCCTTCCATCGTTTCGTCCTTTCCGGCTCAGGCGAGCCCGAGGATCTTCTGCGCGTTGCCGAACAGGATCGCGTCCTTTTCCGCCTGCGGGATATCCAGCGTCGTGATTGCTTCCTGCGCGAATTTCATCTGCAATGATCCCTGCAGCGGGCAGTCCGTGCCGAACACCACATGGTCCGCACCTGCCAGACGCACCATCTTCGCCATGATGGTCTGATACGCGTAAAGCAGATAATGCGCCGTGTCGATCCAGACATTGTCCGGCAGACCCGCATCGCAGATCCGTTCCAGTGAATCCATGTTCGGGAAGAACGGATAATTGCCGTTCTGATACAGGCCCGCGCAATGCGCCAGCACGAACTTGGTATTCGGATGGTTTTTCGCAATGGAGACCACAGTCGCCGCCGGGGAGAATCCCGTGCCCGGCATGCACGACACATGGAACAGCATCATCGGGGTCTGATCGGCGATCCGGTCCACATACCGGTAATTCGAGGGGACCGAAAGGTCGTAGCCGTGGTAATCGGGATGGATCTTGACGCCCCGGAATTTCGGATTGTCTTTCAGATAATGCAATTCTTTTTCGGTTTCCGGGAAGGTCGGGCTGACCACCACGTAACCGTAGAATTCATCATACTTTTTCAGCACGGCGTCGAGCTCGGCGTTGCCCTCTAAAATGTCATACATGATGGCGCGCGAAGCGGAAAGACAGAGCTTGTCCGTATTGGATTCTTTCAGATATTTCACCAGCTGGTCGGCGTCCGCCTGCCAGAACTGACTGAAATTGATGTTGCCGAGATGTCCGTGGATATCGATAACCATGTTCGTCCTCCTTACAGAATATTGATCTGACGGCCGTAGCTGGAAAGCATTTCAGCGGGGCCGGACGCCTTCACCAGGAGACCGTCTTCCCAGCGGAAGCCCATGCCGTTCCGGTGCAGGAACATGTCCTGCATGAAAGTCATATCGGCCTCGAGCGTGTATTCGGAACTGGTTTCGAGGAAGGGATATTCGCATTCCATCTGGCCGCAGCCGTGAGCGGGACCGTAAAGGATGGCGTCGCCGTAGCCTTTGGCGCGGATGAAATCATGGACTTTGAGCGCGGCATCGCCGGATTTGACGCCGGCGCGCATCACGTCGAACGTCATATTGGCGGCATCGAGGCCGACCTGAAGGAACTGACGGATCTCATCGGGACAATGGCCGAGCACGACCGGACGGCCGATGCTGGCACTGTAGCCTTCCACTTTGGCGCCGATGGAGAAGTGGACGATCTCGCCGCACTGGACTTTGCGCATGGTGGGACGGCTGATCGCCTGGTCGGAATTGGGACCGGAACAGCACCAGACGGGATATCCGGTGGCTTCGGCGCCGGCGGCGGTCATGGCGGCAGTGGCGATACCGCAGAGCTCGGATTCGGTCATGCCGGGCTTGATGTTTTCCAGGATGGCCTTGAAACCGGCTTCGGACGCCTTGGCGGCAGCCTTGAGACACTCGACTTCGAGCGCACTCTTCTTCATGAAGATCGGCCGGATCATCGGATCGGCGGGGATCACCTTATCGATGCCGCCCATCGCCTTGACCAGTTCCATCATCATGACATATGGGAAAAGATACCAGCCGCAGAGACCGATCTTGCGGAGCTTGTACTGAGCAACGACATCGGACCATTTCGGCAGAGTGGAACCGGGATAATCGGGCTGGGAGGATTCGCGGAAATCCATCAGCTGGATGATCCGGGAGATCTCCGAACGGCTGGAAGCATAAGTCAGGGATTCCGGACCGATGATCAGCGCAGGCTCGCCTTCGGCGGGGATCAGCACCGCCGCCGTTTCGAAACTCGGCCAGTAATCGGAAAAATACCGCACCGCAGCCGGTTCGCATTCCGTGGAAAAGACCAGGACTGCATCCAATTCGTTTTGACGGACCACTTCCCGCGCGGCCTCGATCCGGCGGGCAAACTCGGCAGATGTTAAAATTGACATGTTTTCCTCCTTGATTTTGAGATGTCGCATAGTATATTATATTAGAATTCACCCGAAATATAAATGTCAGATTTGATTAAAAGTCATGTCAAAAATTATCAAAAACCCCAGACAGATCGATCCGGTGGCACTGCCGGACGCCGAAATATTCCTGTTCGGCCGCGGCAAAGTCAGCTTCAGCTGGAAATTCACGCGGAAAGTGCCGTTCTGGTTCCTGTATTACAATTCGGAACCGGGCGCGGTTTTGAAATTTCAGGACCGCGAACTGCGTCCGGACGGACGGGAGATCATTCTGATCCCGCCGTATACGCCGTTTTCCAGCAGCTGTGAAGTGCCGTTCGAACATCTTTACGTGCATTTCACGGTGGGGAAACCGTATTCGCAGGTCAGGCCGGGCGTGCTGGTGCTGGACCGCGCGGTCTGCGGCATTCTGGAAAAACTGAGAGAACCCGGAGAACCGGCCCCGGCGGCGGTCTATGCACTGCTGTTTTCCGCCCTGGCGGCCATTCCCGCGGACCGTTTTGCCGGGGAGGAAAAACCGGTGGATGACCGGATCCAGCGGGCGATGAGTCTGCTGAACCGGGGGATCGCGAATGCGGAGATCTGCCGGAAAATCGGCATGTCGCAAAGCAATTTCCAGCGTGCGTTCCGGCAGGAGACCGGTTTTTCACCGAAGCATTATGCGCTCGAACTGAGGCTGGAAAAAGCCCGCTGCCGGCTGGGCACCACCCGGAGTTCCATCAATGAGATCGCCGCGGAATGCGGTTTTTCCGACCGCTATGCATTCTCCAAAGCGTTCCGGAAATACGCGGGGATCTCCCCTGCCCGCTACCGCTCGAGCACGGCGGACCCGGAAGAATAAACTCCCGACGCCTCACAGCGCGATCAGTTCATACTCACGGGAACCGAGACCGATCTTCTCTGCGTAGGCAAGCTGTTCGGCTCCGCGGAATTTTTTACCTCTGGCGGTGACTGCATCCCAGCAGGCGGTATCGATCGCCACCGGATCGGACGAAATGAAAATGCCGATATTTTCCACGCATTGCCGCATCGGCCGGGGTTCACAGTCGCAGCCCGGCGTCACCGAGATCGCAAAATTCATGTAGATATTGCGTTTGCCGTGGTGGGAAGCATAGGCGTATTCCACCAGTTTTTCCCGGAAGAATTTGCCGCGGAACAGCGCGTTCCACAGTCCGGCGAAACTCAGGATGGACACCGCATGATGCGGGCAGATGGAAAAACAGGCGCCGCAGCCGATGCATTTCTGGTGGTCGATGAACGATTTCTTCTCGCCGATGGTGATCGCCTGACGCTCGCAGCGGGTCATGCACAGCTTGCAGCGTTTGCATTTGAAATTCCAGATACGCGGCTTGACGCCGAGATGCATGGACATCTTGCCGCCCTTGGAGGCGAATCCCATGGAAAGCTGCTTGATCGCGCCGCCGAAACCGGCCAGCATGTGTCCCTTGAAATGGGCCAGGACCAGAGTCTGGGGCGAGTCCGCCAGGACTTTGGAGATCGAACAGTATTTGAAATGGTGCAGGTTGACGGGGACATCGCAGGCATCCTCGCCGTGGGCACCGTCGGCAATTACCACAGGCAGACGGGTGAATCCGTGCTGTTCGGCCAGCTTCAGATGTTTTTCCCGCTGGAAACGTTCGCCGCCGTAAAGCACGCTGGTTTCCGCGAAAAAGCATTCGGTGCCGCGTTCCTGCAGCAGGTCGATGACCGCGTCGTAAGTCTGCGGGACCAGATAGGTGCGGTTGCCTTTTTCACCGAAATGGACCTTCAGCGGGATCTTCTTTTCCAGCTGGATATTTTCCCGTTTCAGGAATTCGGCAAGCAGAGCGCCGGCCTGATCGCGGATCTCCTCGGGATGGGCGTGGGATGTGACAGCTTTGAAATACACTTTCGACATATGAAAAACTCCTCGCAAATCAGTTTTCGTCAACCTCTCCGGCGGCATAGACTTGACCGACCGGCACACAGGATTCATCGCAGGCGAGATTGACATGGGTAAAGACTTTGAACGAACGGGATTTCAGCCGGTCGCGGGTCTTGGAACACAGGATGGGATCCTGGAACAGGGAACCGGAAAGCACGATCTGGCGGAGACCGGTCCGGCTTTCCGCAAAGAGACTCATCGCCAGCATGCTTTCGGCAAGGGCGTTGTAGAATGCCTGGGCGAACAGGACCTTGTCCTTTTCCGAGACCTCGCGGATCCGGGACAGGTTCAGCATGGTGTCGGTCCAGTCGATCTGCCGGAAACCGTTTTCTTCGGCATACTTGAACTGGAATTCGACCGAAATATTGTCCGGAATACGGGTTCCGGGGGTGAAACGGGAGGCATATCGGCGCAACAGCAGGAGCGCCCGGTCGGGATAGGTGCAGAAATCGGAAATGATGCCCAGACCCGCGCATACGGCATTGACCAGAAGAAGCGGGGAACAGTTCGGCACGGAGGACGAATTGGACTGATTCCGCCAGAGTTCGTATTCGGAACGGTCGGCGCCGAGCCGGGCGAGCAGTTCGGCGGACGGATCGACATGGTTGGCGATCAGATGGGCCAGGAACAGACGGGCGGGACGGCCTTGAGTCAGCGGATGCGGACGAAACGCGGCCAGGCGGCTGAAGCCGTCCAGCCGGGCCTCGAGACATTCGGATCCCCAGACCGAACCGTCGGGACCGGTGGACCCGCCGTTCATCACGAGTGCGAGGGCATGTTTCAGGTTGTTTTCCGCCATGCAGGCCAGAGCATGAGCATGATGAGTCTGGACCGTGATCAGGGGCAGATCGTGCTGATCGGCAAAATCGGCGCACGCCCGGGCACTGAATGAATCCCGGTCCATATCGCACACCATGATATCAGGCACCTGATCGAAAAGCCAGGTGAACCGTTCGAACATATCCAGCAGCACGGCAGTCTCGTTCTTGCCGTCCAGCGAACCCAGCGGCTGGGAAGGGACAATGCAGTTCCTGGTGCCCAGCGCGACCGCGGCGCGGCTGTCGCAGCCGAATGCGCCGACGATCCGGGGGAAGCGGTGGTTTACCACGATGCTCCGCGGCACATACCCGCGGGCTCGCCGGTGGAAAAAGGTCCGTCCCTGATAGATCTCGCAGATGGAAGACTGACAGGCGTGACCGGTTTTCAGGTCGTGACAGAGGAACTTGTCGGTAAAGGCCATCAGCCGGTTGAAGATATCATCGATATCCTGACATTCGGCCTTGCCCGGCCGGTTGTCGCCGCAAGTCACCAGCACTTCGAACGGCGGCGGCTGATCCTGACCGCCCTGATGTTCGAACAGCAGTTTTTCCTGGAGCGAGGAGGGAAGTCCGACCGCGAGCGTATCGGTATCCGGCGAAATCATCTCCGGCAGGGTGCAGTCCGGTCTCTTCTGCAGGATCACCAGCGGCGTTTCCGGGGGAGAAAGCAGCACGGCTTCTTCATCGGAACAGATACAGTACTTCCGGATGGTCTCCAGATCGCGCATGATCACGCACAGCGGCCGGGTGGGCAGCTTGCGTTTGCGGCGCAGCCTCTGGATGGTCTCCGGGTTGAGCGCATCGGCAAAAAGCTGGAAACCGCCGTAAAGCGACTGGACCGCGAGGATCTCGCCGTCCCGCAGGGACTCGCGCGCCACACAGAGCGGATTCGAATCCGTGATCAGGTCGCCGTACATATCCAGCAGGAAGAACTGGGGCCCGCAGCGGGGACAGGCAAGCAGTTCGGAGTGCTGCAGGCGGGGCTCACCGTTTTTTTTGTCCTCCTTGCAGTCCATACACAGGGGAAACGCCGTCATGGATGTGTTCTGCCTCGTGAACGGACTCCGCATCGCCAGCGAATAGCTGGGCCCGCAATCGGCACAGCTGAAAAACGGATAACAGAAACGGCGCGAAGACGGATCCAGCGCTTCCTTTACGCAATTCGAACACGCCATCCGGTCCGGCAGGATCTCCGGGAGAACCGAGGGCGGATCCAGGATCCGGAACCCCTGGAGGCATTTATCCTCCGGAACGGACGGTTCCCGCTGGACGACGCAGACGGACCGGAGCCGGAACGAACCCGGAACCGAAGAGGGCAGCGAACGGATGAAAGAACTGAGCTGTTCATCATTGCCTTCCAGACGCATGAGGATGCCTTCCGTGGAATTGGCGGCCCAGCCGGCCAGACGCAGATCCGAAACCAGCTTCCAGAAGAAAGCGCGCACTCCGCCAGCATGGATCCCGGGACCCTTCAGTTCCAATGTCACACTGCTTTTCATACGGACTGTCCGATCTCTTCATGGAAGGCCCGCCAGGCCTCGGGGAAAGGTTTCAGCGCGCGGTCCAGAATGCCGAAACAGCTGGCGATCGCGGTCCCGTAATTGGTGAACGGAACGCCCTGACGGCTGCAATGCAGGATCCGGTACAGGATCTCCCGCCGGTTGAACATGCAGCCGCCGCAATGGATGACCAGATCGACCCCGGAAAGATCTTCCGGGAAATCGTGTCCCTGGACGAAACGGAATTTGAGACCGGGCAGACCGCGGCGCAGCCAGGCCGGGATCTTGACCCGGCCGATATCTTCCTCGATCGGCGGATGCGAACAGGCTTCCGCGATCATGACCGTGGAATCATTGGTAAGTTTTCCGATGGCGGCGGCACCCCGGGCACAGGCGGTCAGGTCGCCTTTCAGACGGGCCATCAGAATGGAAAACGAAGTCAGCGGAATGGATTCGGGGATCAGTTTGCCGACGACGCCGAATACCTGGGAATCGGTCACTGCCAGGGCCGGCGGCGTCTTCAGTGTCTCCAGCGCGGCGGTCACATTGTTTTCCTTCACGACGACGCACCAGGCATCGTGGTCCAGCGCATCGCGGATCGCCTGGACCTGCGGCAGGATCAGCCGGCCGCGCGGCGCTTCCTTGTCGATCGGCGTGATCAGCAGGATCGGCTGCCGCTCCGGAGCCAGACCGTCCAGCAGCGCGGCGGAGTTCATGAAATCATCCGGCGCCAGCTTCAGGATCGTCCGGCGCAGATCGTCCATACCCTCGCCGGTCCGGGCGGAAAGCAGCACCGTTTCGGTTTTTTCCGCAGCCAGCTTTTCCAATACGGCGGAGTCCGGACGGTGCAGATCGGTCTTGTTGAAGACCACGGCAAAGGAAATGTTCCGCTGCCGGAGATCCCCGGCAAGCCGCTCTTCGAAAGCAGACCAGGAACCGTCGGAAACCAGCAGCGCCAGATCGGTCCGTTCCAGGATCCGCCGGCTCTTTTCGGCACGGAGACCGCCGAGTTCACCGGCATCGTCGTCCAGACCGGCGGTGTCGATCAGCAGGACCGGACCCAGGGGCAGCAGTTCCATCGGTTTTTCCACGGGGTCGGCGGTCGTGCCGGGAGTGGACGAAACGATGGACACCTCCTGTCCGGTCAACGCGTTCAGCAGCGAAGATTTTCCGGCATTGCGTTTCCCGAAAATTCCGATCTGCAGCCGCAGTCCTTTGGGTGTTTTCTGCATCATGACTCCTGCCAAATTCACCGCGAGCGGAAACCTTTCCGCGCACAGTTCCAAACACTTTAAAAGCGTAACTTACAACATAAAAAGAAATTTTTCAATTTTTTTTCTGATATTTTGCTTGATTTTTCTCTAAAAAATGGCATGTTTCAGGTATCATCGGGAGAAAACAGATGGATTTGAACGGAAAAAAAGCAGTGATAACGGGGGCCGGCCGCCGGGTCGGCGCGGCTCTGGTCCGCACCTTCGCCGCCTGCGGCGCACGTCTGGTCATTCATTGCCGTCATTCGGAATCGGATGCCCGGCAGCTGCTCGAAGAGATCGGCGGCGAAAAAGCCGGTCACCGGCTCTGGGTCTGCGATCTCACCGACTGGAAGAAACTGGAAGAAACCGCGCCTGACGCGCTGGCGAACGCCTCGGTCCTCATCAATAACGCCTCGGTCTTCATCCGCAAAAACCTCGTCAGCGAGACGCCGCAGGAGATGAACGAACAGATGGCAGTCAATTTTACGGCGCCGGTGCTGCTGATGCAGTATTTTGCGAAATACGCGCGGAAACCGGGCTGCATCATCAATCTGCTGGATCAGGCGATCTGCCGCCCGGATGAACATTCGTTCAGCTACGGGCTCTCCAAAAAAGCGCTGGCGGACGCCACGCGGGCAGCCGCACTTCAGCTGGCGCCGGAGATCCGGGTCAACGGACTGGCGCCCGGTCCGGTCCTGCCGCCCGTGGAAATGCCGGAATCACGGATGGAAAAAACGCTGCGGAGCATTCCGCTCCGGCGGCCCGTCGCCTTGCAGGACCTCTGCAAAGGAGCAGTCTTCCTTGCTGAAAATGAATCGATGACCGGCAGCGTTCTGTTTATCGACTGCGGCCAGAGTCTCTGCCAGACCCCTTCGGATCGAACCCGCTCCTGACCAGTCCGGACAGCGCGGGACCAAACACCGGAATCTGTTCGAACGCTTCTGCGGCAGGTTCCGTTTTGCCTTGCCGCAGCAGAAAGGAACCGGTCCAGAAATGACGCACCGCCCCGGATCCGGATGCACCGATGATTTTCAGCTGTTCATCCAGGGCCAGATCGTCCCATTTGAAACGGATCTGCCGCCGGTTGTCCGTGCGGACGGCATAAACCTCGAACTGATCGGCATCGTTGATCCGCAGGGGGATCCTGCCGCCGCGGAAGAAAGCAAGCTCCAGCTCCTGTCCCCGGCGGTTCTGCCAGTAGATCTGAAACAGCCGGGGCATGTCGAGCAGCGCCCGGAGCAGACTGCTGCATTCAGGACACAGATTCGGGCCGTGCTGTTTCTGAAACAGCTCCATGGCCGGTTCGAAACGTTCCTGCAGGAGCAGCTCCGCCAGCTCAGTCTGCAGATCGGCGGCAGCCTGACGCTGCGTGAGCTGATAACCGTCCGCGATCCGGAGCCGGGCCGCGCGGGTTTCCTCTTCCAGCGCACCGCGGTAATTCCGGTACAGCGCCATGACCGGCCCGTAATCCTGATCCGGCAGATACACTGCGGCCTGACGGGAAAGTGCGGTCAGGATCTTTTCGGCCGTGATGGGAGCGGGAGTGCGCCGGACCTGAACTTGATGATCTTCAGACTGCATGAAAAAAATCACTGCGGCAGACAGGGCCAGGGCGGCGATCAGTCCGGCCAGCAGAAGACGGCGCATCGGACGCGGGATCTGCCGGAAATAAGCCACCCACAGGTAACGCATCCGGCGCGAGCCTTCCGTTCCATGCTTTCTGACCGGATGCTGCTGCGGCTGAGAGTTCTGACGGATCGACGAAGGCAGCACGCGGTTTTTCAAATAGGCTTCCAGATCCAGCGCCAGATCGGTGATCGAGGCATAGCGGTCCTCGCGTTTCTTTTCCATACAGCGGAGAATGATCGTTTCCAGATCCGGCATCAGCTCCGGCGCCAGCTGACGCGGCGGCACCGGTTTTTCCAGCGCATGCATCCGGCGCAGCTCGTGCGGATCGTCGGAATCGAACGGCAATTTCCCGGTACACAGCTGATACAGCGTGACACCGATGGAATAGATATCCGCCCGGGAATCGCAGTTGGCCGCATCCACTGCCTGTTCCGGCGCCATGTAGAGCGGGGTCCCCAGGGCGGTCAGCGAGACCGTGATGCTCTCTTTGCCGATCCGGTTGTCGCCGATGATCTTCGACAACCCCAGGTCCAGGATCTTCACCGTTCCTTCCTGGTCGAACATGATGTTTTCCGGCTTGATGTCGCGATGCACGATCCCGTGTTTTTCCGCCTCCATCAGGCCCGAACACACTTCCAGCATGATGAACGCCGCATATTCCGGATCGAGCTTGCCTTCCTGATCCAGCAGGGTCTGCGCACTCCCGTTGGTGATGTATTCCATGACCAGATAGACATTGCCGTTTTCATAACCGCAGTCATAAATGCGGACAATATTCGGATGCGTGACCCGGGCGCAGATCTTGGCCGACTGCACGAACCGTTCGCAGGATGCTTCATCGGTCATATATTCGATACGCAGCGTCTTGATCGCGACCGGAATCCCTAGGTTCGGATGTTCCCCCAGAAAGACTTTCCCCATCCCGCCGAAGCCGATGAAACCGGTCACTTTATATTGCCCGATCCGTTCCGGCAGCTTGCTGTCCACCTCGGTAAATTCTTCGACGATGGTCTGGTCATTCACCGCAAAAACGAAGGAACAGACGCACTCCACCATGGAACCGCGGTCAGCGTGTTCCAGCTCCGTGATCTTTTTGCAGTTCGGGCATTGTATTTTCATTTTTTCCTCGCAATCCGGTCAATATATCACGCCGGCACGAAAAATCAAAGCCGGAGAGCCGTTCAAGCGGGCTTTTTTTGCAGAAAAAACTCCCCCCGGCAAATGAGATCGTGCCGCACGGTCAACTTCGGCAATAATCTCCCTTTTCTCCGGTTTCCACTTGAAATGCACGAAGTATGACTATATATTGAGTCCCGGAACCAGAGTAAACATCCAATCGGGAGAGTTGATCATGAGATTCATCATCATTGCGGATATCCATTTCGGACTGCCGAACGATCAGGGATTTTCCATGCAGAAAAAATATACGGAACAAGCTCCGGAACTGCTGACCGCCCTCGGCAAAGCCGCGCTGGACCACGAGGCAGAATTCATCATCCATGCCGGCGACCTGATCACGGTCGGGACCGCCGAGGAGATCCATACCGCGGAGAAATGCTGTCTCTCTCTTCCCGTCCCGTTTTACACCGTGCTGGGCAATCATGACTGCATCCCGCTGGATTTCCAGGAATTCTGGCTGAAGCCGGGCGAGACCGTCAGGGATGTCCATGACGGAAGAAGGATCCTGGTGAATCCGTTTGTATCCACTGCGATTACTGTCGTGCTGGGCATCGGCCTGGGCCTGACCGGATACACGAAGATCTGGCCGCTGTTTGGCGCAGCCAACCAGTTGCTCGCGGCACTCGGTCTTCTGGGTGTGTGCGCATGGCTTGGTTCTGTCGGACGCAGCAACAAGGTGTTCTATATCCCGATGTGCTTTATGCTGATCGTCACCATCTGCTCGCTGATCCAGACGATCATCGCGAAGTTCAAGGGCTACTCGGATATCTGGAATATCATACAGGGCGTTATCGCG
>JAZUCR010000523.1:0-7299 GCA_045639225.1 Victivallales bacterium | reverse complement strand
GGACTGGTCCGATCCGGATTACTGCAAGGGACCGAAATCGCCGGAAAGTTGGGAACGGTTCGTGCAGAAAACCCATCGGCAGATCAAACAGATCATGACGGAATACGGGCAAATCGACTATCTTTTTTACGACGCCTGTCCGCCGGCCGCGACCTGGCGGGTGAAGGAACTCCACCAGGAGATCCGGGCCATGCAGCCGGGTTTGCTCATCAGCCGGTGCGGTGCGGACAATGACCTGAAATCCTGCGAACGTCATACGAGCGGTTCTCCCGACGACATCTGGGAAACCTGCGACTCGGTAAACGGGGCGTGGAGCTACAACCAGTTCGACCATAAATGGAAGAGTGCAAAGCAGATCGTGGAACTCTTTTCCACCAACCGGCATAACGGCGGGAATCTGCTGCTGAGCATCGGACCGAAAGCGGACGGTTCGATCCAGCGGGAAACGATCCGGATCCTCGATGAAGCCGCCGACTGGATCAGGGCGAATGAAGAGGCGCTTTTCGAGGTGGAGCCGCATCCTTTCAATTATGAAGACCGGGAAATCACCACCAGCCGGGGAAATGTTGCATATCTGCGGCTGACCCGATATCTGGGATCCGTTCTCCGCGTCTGCGGGATCGGCAATAGGGTCAATAAAATTTCCTGGCTGACCACCGGAGAAGAGGTTCGTTTCAGACAGGAGAAAGACTGCATCGAACTTTTCGACATGCCGCCGGAACCGGAGGGAATGCCGCGGATGCTGAAAATCGAGCTGGACGGACTGCCGTTCGGGATCAGAAATCCGAAGCAGCCGGACTGCAATATCAACATATACGGGGAATGAGACAGCATGATAAGACACGGCATGACAATTGCAGTTGCGGCAGGAATGCTCCTGCTCCATGCGGCGGCATTTGCGGCCTCGCTTGCCATGCCGGAGGGAATCGACCTGATCCTTCCCGGCAAGGAAATTCCGGAACTTGCGGCGCCGGTCTTTTCCAATCAGCAGATGAAGAAGGGCGCACCCAGATTGAAGTGGGAAAAGCTCTCTGAGACGGAAGAACACGTGGTCCTTACCGAAAAAGATGCCGGGCTTGATCTCGACGGAGTGGTGCTCACCCGTTCCATCCGGCGGGATGACCGGAAGGTCACAATCCGTTTCACGCTGGAAAACCCGACCGGGAAAATGCGTTATGTATTTTTCGGATTCCGCAGCAGATTCCGCATCGGAAAAACGGGGATCGACCGCAACTATGTCCCGTCCGAAAACAATGTGCTCGATCTGGACCATCAGACCTCGCTCTGGGGATATTACACCAGGCCGGGCGAATGGTTTTTCGATTTGGTCGAGCCGTGGTATGCCGTGCTGAACGGCAACCGGACGGGGGTGGCTTATCTGGCCGATTATCAGGTCATATCCGCGGCGTATCTTTCCTTCGACATGCTGACCCGCGGGATGATGATCGACGGCGGGATGCTGCCGCCCGGAAAAAAGTTTTCCACCGAGATCCGGATCCTGCCGCTCAAAAATATGAACAGCGTCGCCACCGTCACGGAACGATTCAGCGCCGGATTCGGGAAGGAAGGCAAGGTGGTGCTCGAACTGCTGCCGTATCGGGACGGAATTTATTTTGGGGAAGTCACCATACGCGATGTGAAAGGTAAAGAACTCGGCAGGGAAACGGTCCGGTTTGACGGGAAGGCAATGCACCTGAACACCTGCGAGGTCGAAAGGGAAACACCGACGACCCAGACGGTGAATTACGGAAAGATCAACGGAATTTCCTTCGAACAATATCAGGAAAACGGATTCCGGACGCAGCCGCTGCCCATGGTCCCGCCGCTGTTCACACACAAACGGATGATCCCGCCGAGAAAAGAAACCGAGGACAACAGCCGCGACCAAACCATCATGCGCCAGAAGAAAGCTCTGCTGTTATTCGGTTTTTATGCGAATTTCTACCGTTTTGACAAAATCCTTGCGGACTGGAAACTGGAAACGATCCCGGCAACGCCGCAGGGGATCACGCAGCTGCCTCCGGCCTCAACAATCGATGAATACCAGTTCATCATCCTCGGCGACGTCAACTGGGAAAGCGTCCGTCCGATAATCACCCGGCTGATTGCTTATGTCCGGAACGGCGGGACTTTGATCGTATGCGGCGGTCCTTTCGCTTACGGATGCGGGGGTTATAAAGACACTCCGCTGGAAAAATTACTGCCGGTCGAACCGGTTCCGTTCGATTTGCGTCCGGCCGCCGGCGACGGCGTTTTCGACCGCGGGATATCCTTCGACCAGCCGAAAAACGATCCGCCGCAAGTCTGGTGGATTCACAAAAACCAATGCAGACCGGACAGTGAGATTCTGGTCAAAGCTGGCAATGATCCGCTGATCGTCAAGGGGACATACGGGAAAGGAACAGTTATCGCATTCCTGGGTTCGCCGCTGGGAGACCCGAAGGATGAAGACCGTCCGTTCTGGAATTCCGCCGGATATATTACGCTGTTGAAACAGATCCTCGGAACGGTTTCCGGAAAGGAGCTGAAATGATGAAACGAATTTTAGCATTGGCCGTTCTGCTGCCGCTTTCCGCATTCGCCGAACTCGAAGTCTGCCGGATCACTCCGGATAAGATCGTATATCCGCTGAATACGGCCGGAACGATGACGGTGGCCGTCAGAAACACCGGGTCTGAAAAAGACAGCGGAACTCTGCGGATCTCCGAAGAATGGAATCTGGAGATACCGGAAATACTGCATACCCGTGAAATCACATTGGGGCCCGGCAAAACGGAGACCCTGAAAATCCCCTACAACAGCGGGACGAAACGCTACGGGCATGTGATCCGCGCCGAACTGCTGAAAAACGGCAAAGTGACCAGCCGGAGGGGAGAATATTTCAATGTCATCGATGAATGGTGGCGCGTGGTCATGGGACCGGGCGCAGCGACCACCATTTCCGGAAATACTCCATTGCTGGTCAAGACTGCCGGGTATTACGGACTGCAGCCCCGGACCCCGAAGAAAGGAGAAAAATTTTCCCATACCGATTTCTCTTCGGAAAAATGGGAGCAGACCTGTCCCGAACTCGGTCCGTTTCTGGGTTACGGCAACATGGAGACCCGCTGGCAGATGTCACGTTCCAATGTCGGCGGCAACTATGCGCCCTCCCAATATCCGCCGGATCAGCTGTGGTTCGCACACAAATTCGAACGGAGGACCACCGGACGAATCCTGAAGGACTCGGATGCTTTCCATCAATGGGGCATGCACCATACCCGGTATTCGATAGGCAACATGGAATCTTCCTTCGGGTTCGAACTGGCGCGAAAACATCCGGAATACGTGCTCCGGAACGACCGGGGCGGCTTCGAAGGGTTCTACATGTCGGAGAATGTCAACCCCGTGACGATTTCAAAAGAGGGGGTCCCTTGTTACCAATGGGTCTACCTGACCCCGGATTTCTTCCAGATGAAAGTTCTGGACTGGGCTTTGGACGATCTGATCGCGGGAATCAAAGCATTCCGTGAGGACGGGGTCTATTTCGATGGACGTTACTGCGTTCATCGCGGATATGATTACCGGGGAAACGATCTGAGCAAAAAATATGATGTCAACGCGACCGTGGTGCGCAACATGAAACATACGCTGAAACGGATCCAGAGCGAATTGCCGGGCGCTTATATCTGGTCGAACGGCTGTGATGGTGAAGATCCGGAAAGTGCATTGCTCGGAAGTTCCCGGGTCGGCGTCCTGAAGGAGATCCAGCAGCAGTTCATCACCTCGCCCGACCGTCCATACCACCGTTACCGCAGTCTGCTGGATACGGTGCTGGGTCAGCGTGACAAGCTGCGCAAACCGTCCAAAAAATCCATGATCAAAACGGACATCCTTCACCTCGGTTATCTGGGGAGCTGGAACCGGAAAACTGCCATGGAAACCCGGGAATGCTGGACCTGGTCCAATCATGTCATGGCGATTTTCACTTCGGTCCTCGGCCATACGATGGCATATCAGATCCAATTCCGTCCGCTGCGTCAGCTCCAGACCGGATATTCGCAGTTCTTCTGGGATGAAAACATCAGAATCATGGAAGACGGCTACCGGCGGTTCCAGCTGGACAGTCTGCGGGAAATCTGGTATGAAGACACGATTTATTACAAGAAAACGCCGGAATATACGGATTATTATATTCACCTGATCAATACCCCGGAAACGGAAAATGCCATCGATACGGTCCGGAAAGATCCTCCGGCTGCGGATGACGTGGAAATCGTCACCAAGCTGTTCGGCGGAAACCTGAATAAGATCCGGGCCTGGACCATTCAGCCTTACGATTATGATTCAGCCGTACTGGAACCTGCCGTTTCCGAAGTTTCCCCGAAAATGGTGAAGAAGGAAATGGTTTTCCAGATCCCGCCGTTCAAGTTTTATTCGCTGCTGGTGATCCGGAAATACAACTGAGAAAAGGAGCATGATGCCATGAGGGAAAAAACAGTGATCCTGGCCGCCGTCAGCCTGATCTTCATGCTGTCCGCGCAGGAAGTTCTGCCCGGCAAATGGCAGCGCAATGCTTCCTTGTCTATCCTGACGGAAACCAATCTTTACCGGCTGGGCGGACATTTCGCCTTCGGCGGCGATGCGCTGGTCCGATTCCCGCTGAACGAAGAGGGGATCCCCGACGGCAGGATAAGCAGTCAGACGGAATTCATTACGGACCGTGCGCTGTATCTGCCGGCTGCGGTGATCGCAAAGGGGAATCTCTATATCGTCGGCGGATTCCTGCAGGACCGCAAAGGGAAAAAGCATCCGCTTCCGGGAATCGTCCGTTACACCATCGACAAAAACGGCAATCTGACGGATCGGAAGATATTCGGAGAGCTCCCGGAGCCTGATATTTTCGGAAATGCCGCAATCGTTTCCGGGAAATATATATTGTCGCTGGGCGGCAGCAGCAGAAGGAACTGTTATGCCGCGGAAATCCAGCCGAACCTGGAACTCGGACCCTGGCAGAAACTGAAACCTCTGCCATCCAATGTGACGGCCGAACGGCGCTGCGCGGTTCTGGGGAATAAACTTTTTGTCTGCGGCAGCGCCGGACACAAACTGCCCAGCGTAAAACTGTATGTTTCGGAACTGGACAAAGACGGTCTGCCGGGAAAATGGAGACGCAGCACGAATACGCCGTGTCCGATCTCCGTTCTGGCTGCAGACGGAAACAACCGCCTGCTTGCTTTTGACGGGAAAGAAAACAGAATTTATCGTGCGGAACTCGATTCCGAGGGAGAACTGGGTGACTGGATCCCGGTAAAAAATGTTTCTCTGCCCGGTCAAGGGCCGTTTCTGTTCTTTGCGGTCCACCGGCTTCGGAACGGCAAATGGCTGGTCACGGATACGCTCTGCGACAAGCCCCGCAAATTCGTGCCTGCGTCAATTATCGAAATACCGGAGGCGGTAAAATGAAGCTGTTTCATATCGCACTTTTATTCGCTGTCTGCTGTTCCGCTTTTGCAGGAGAAATGCAGAACGGACGGATCCGCTTCGAAGAATCCGCTGACTTGAAGCAAATCGGGAAAACGATTTTCTTTCCGGTTTTCATCCGGCAGAAATCCGGAGATCATCTGGTGATCGAAGCCGAAGATTTTGCTGCGTTTTCACCGATGGCAAACGAGCATCGTCTTGCCTACCAGCCGGAATATTCCAACGGCTGCGCCGTCGTCAATGCCGGACGGCTCGGCTACGATTTTTCGATTGCGCAGCCGGGAGAATATCAGGTCTGGATCCGCGCATTTTTCCCGCTCAAGGCGAATTACAATCATGATGAAAAAATGGATGACGGCCCGTTTAGAAATATTTCCGATTCCGCGGATCACAACAAGGTTTCCAAAACCGCCGGAAGAATCACTTCCCGCGATGGTTTTCTCGAACCCGGTTTCTGGCACTGGACGGCGAATTTTACTTATGATCTCGCCAAAGGAAAACATCATTGGGATTGGGGGAAACAGGCTTGGTGCGGCGGCTGTCTTCTGGACAAGATCGTGCTGATCCGCAAGGGCAGTCCGGTCAAGCCGGAAAATGCGGAAACCGGCAATCGGGAACGTATCTCGGCAAAAGCGGGAGTTCTGCTCAGCCGCAGGATCAAACTGGCCAGGATCGCTTCATGGAAATTCGAATACATTGCAGACCCGGGAGACGGTCATATCCAGACCGAATTTTCCTGCGATGACGAACACTTTCAACCCTTGAAAAACGGGGAACGGTATTTTGTCAAATCGGGTAATAATGAATATCTACGGATCAGGATCCGAATGAAAAATGCACTGGAAAACCGGCGTCCGCCGATCATATATCATTACGCATTCTTTTTTAAAAAGAAAAAACCATAACCGACAGGAGGAAAAAATGGAAGTATGCAAATTCCGCGAACCGAACAACCATTCAAGCAGCATGGAGAACGGCATGAAGAGAAAATTTACTTTAATAGAGCTCCTCGTGGTCATTGCGATCATCGCCATTCTGGCGGCAATGCTCCTGCCGGCGCTGAACCAGGCCAGGGAAAAAGCGAAAGCCATGGGATGTCTGAACAACCTGAAGCAGATCGGCTACGGTTTTTCCATGTATTTCAATGACAGCAACGGGAACTGGTGGGCCGCCCAGTTGCCCGATAATGCTTACTGGTTTTATAAAATCGCCTATGCCATGGGCGTCTGCAAAACCGACACCTACCAGGAATGGAACGATAAAAGGGCTGCGGGAAAACTGCCGTCCTTTTACTGCCCGGCGGACAAGAGGACCAGCGGGTGTCTCAGTTATCCCATGAACGGCAATCACGCCGGTAAAACGACACAGCGCTGCGGAATTGATTGCAAGAACGTTTACCGGCTGTCAAACGGATCGCAGCGCTGCCTGGTCATGGATGGCAAAGGAAACGGTTCGATGGGGGAAGGTGATATGTACCGTACTGTTTCCAATATCATCGCAACCGGCGGCGACAACAGCGTAATTGCCAATAAGGTATCCAGACATATCAACACCACCAATGTTCTGTATGTGGACATGCACGCAGCGTCCATGTCGCGAAGTCTGATCTACTACAATATTGTCAATTATACGAAAATCTTTTTCAATTTTTATCAGGGAAATCCGTAAATCCGGGAAGAGCAGTGGGAAAGGATTTCAGGGAAAATGGAGAGATGGACTTGTTCGCAGGCCAATGACTGGTATGAAAAACAACCGTGGTTCCGCGGCTGTAATTATCTGCCGTCCGACTGCGTGAACCGGATCGATATGTGGCAGTCATATCAATGCGAAAAACAT
>JAZUCR010000522.1:0-5882 GCA_045639225.1 Victivallales bacterium | reverse complement strand
GAACTGGACAAGTGATCAGTCTTCAGTAATCAGTATCGGCTTCGCCGCAAGGACCACTCATCTCTCATATCAGAAGCGTAAAACGACTTCTCATTTTACGCTGATAGAACTGCTGGTCGTGATCGCGATCATTGCGATCCTGGCGGGAATGCTGCTGCCGGCATTGAACAAGGCACGGGACAAAGCCCATGCCGTCAGCTGCCAGAACAACCTCAAAAGCGCCAATACTATCATTCAGTTTTACTGTGACGACAATGCCGACCGGTATTTCCCCTACGACATCTGGCTTACTGACGGGTCCAAAACCGTAAAATGGTATGATCCGGCCAGCGGAAAGAATCCGCTTTTCCCCTATCTGGGTTTCAAGAAGACCGGCAATTTCTTCTTCTCGGTATACAAAAACAAGAGACACCATCTGTCCTGCCCCAAAAGGTCATTCGGTCAATATTCGAACGATTTTACCTCAACCTATGCCATCAGCTATGGGTACAGTGTCTATTTTTACACGGTATTCGCCAACAGAGGCTACAAACGGAACCAGATCCTCATGCCTTCGCGCACTGCTTTCATGGGAGAGGCTTTCATGCCGTACTGGGGCGTGGGAGAAAATACCAGCTCTTTGAAGGAGACCACTATTGCCGCTCATAACGATTCCGTGATGACCGCTTTCTGCGATGGCCGGGCGGTACCGGTGAAATACAGAGACATCCCCAACGGACAGCATGCCCGCATTCCCAGCGGGAAGACGCCATCCCAGCATATTTTCTTCATTCCGATGAAGGGGATTTCAGGTTATCCGCTGAGAAATTTTGATTGAAAAAAGGAGAAATAAAGATGAAATTCCTGCTGACATTCATAATGGCAATGCTTCTGTTCCCCGCATTGCCGGAAACGGTCATTGCCAAATACAAAGATACGGTCCTGACAACGGAAAAACGTTCGAAAGCCTCTTACCACAAAGCCTTTTACATTTACAAAACTCAACCTTACCGGGGCAAAAAAGTCGTGTTCCGCCTGAAGGTGAAACGGCGTGAAGGAAACGCCGCATTGCAGGCGGTCTTCCGTTGTTCCACCAACCCCGGCAATGTGCTCAAGGTTACGAAAACCTATTCTGTCCCATACGGCAAAAATGGGGAAACCATCCCGGTGGAATTTGTGCTTGACATTCCGGATCTGGACCATATCGCGCACTTCAATATGCATCTGGTCATCAGGCGGCTGGGTGCGGAAAAATGCATCTGGGAACTTACTGATATCCGTTATGCCGAATATGAAGCTGGAAAGCCGGAAACCGTGGTCCCGGAAGGTCTTTCTGCCGGTGTCGCTGCCTCGGATGTGAAAAGTCCGCTCGAACTGGTGAAAAACGGCAAAATCACTTTTGTCATCGTGACGGCCGACCGCCCGGACCATATTGCCCGATACGCCGCCAAAGAACTGCAGGATCATTTTACCCTTGCCACCGGCACTGCCCCGAAGATCATCAGGGAATCCGAATATAAATCGGGGCCTGCGGTAATGGTGGGAGAAACATCCGTTGCGAAGAAATACGGGATCAATCCCGGAATGCTGTCGCCCGAATCTCTAATCGTTGCCCGTCTGAATGACGTGATCGTCCTTTCCGGCGGCGACAATCCGTCCATTCCTGCAAGTATGGTTTCCGGACGTGCTTTCGTGCCGGTCGGCACCTTGTATGCGGCTTATGAATTCCTTGAAAAAACGGTCGGTTTCCGCTGGTACTGGCCCGGAAAAAACGGAACGTACATCCCGAAAGTCGAAAATTTGAAGGTGATGAAACTGTTCACTGTCTCGCGTCCGCAGTATGATACCCGGAAAACCTTTCGTTCCCTCATCCTGACCGATCCCGATGTGACCCGGGAACAATCCGAACAGTGGTATCGGAGAAACCGTTTCGGCGGTTCCGTCGGCGATCCGGTGGCGAACCATTCCTTCAACGACTGGATCAGGCGTTTCGCCAAAACCAAACCGGAATATCTCGCTTTGCAGAGCGACGGTTCGCGCAAAGCCAACTTCGAACCCGGCGGCGGTCATGTCTGCATGAGCAATCCGGAGGTTTTCAAACAGACCGTTCAAGACAAACTCGAGGAGTTCAAACGGAATCGTTTCAGCAGTTTTGCCAAGGTGATGCCCGGCGACAGCAACGGCCTCTTCTACTGCAAATGTCCGGAATGTCAGAAAAAACTCCGTCCCGACCGGGGGGAACAAGGTCTCTGCTCCAATGTGGTCTGGGGATTCGTGAACCGCGTGGCCGGGGAAGTCGCGAAAAACGCTCCCGGCAAAAATATCGTCTGCTGTGCCTACGGCGATTACCAGCGTAAACCGGAATTCCCGCTGCTTCCCAATGTCGCCGTCACTTTGTGCGCAGGTATGGGGAACCGTGCGTCATTGTCCTGCAAACGGAAATGGAAGCAGCTCCTGGACGAGTGGAGTTCCACCGGAGCGAGACTTTATGTCTGGGAATACTGGACCTCCTCGCGCATCAGCCGCGGAGTCTTCGGCGCCCCGGCGGTCTTTCCCCGTCAGCTGAAAGAACTTTATGCCATGGATGCCGGCCGTATCCGCGGCCGGGCTATCGAACTTCCGGAAAAAAACGGCGACGGAAAAACCGTCAACGGCTGGGCGGACTGGATTTATGACATCCAGAACTTGTATGCCGCGGGGAAACTCATGTGGAACCTGTCCGAAGACATCGATGCGGTCATGGAAGAGTATTACACCAAATTCTTTGGACCGGCGGCGGAACCGGTGCGGCAGTTTCATGAGGAAATGGAACTCGCATGGGCCCGGAAAGGTGCGGAACCCGGCAAATGGAATTACCAGCGGGCCTGGAAAGAAACCTATCCCCCGGAATTCGTCGACCGGATGATGGGGCTGCTCAAAGAAGCCGTCAGACTCGCCGGCGATCAGGAGCCTTATGCCTACCGGACGAAAAAACTGCTCAAGGGCTACCAGCCGTTCGAACGCAACTCCCGGCTGTTCCGGGGCGGCAGCCGCAAAACCAATGCTTATTCCGTAACCGTGCCGAAAATTGCCGGGGAGCCGTCCGCAGCCGACTGGAACAAGGCCGCGGTCCTCAAAGATTTCACCGACAGTTACAATGTTTACAAGCAGGAATCCGAAACCGATATGAGACTTCTGCATGACGGCAAAAACCTCTATGTCAAAACCGAATGCCGCTTCCCCGAAGGGGTGGCGGGGGTCAAATGGGCGCCCGGCACCCTCGGGAAACGTGACGGCGTGCTTTGGAATTATGAAAGCATCGAGTTTTTCCTTGCCCGCGGCAAAGAAAGCTGTCAGTTCATTCTTGCTCCGGACAACTGTCTGTTCGATGCGTTTTATACCCCTTCCGCCGAAAAAAATGCCCCGAAATGGAACTGCGATAAAGTCATATGGTCCACCGTCAGGCGGGGGAGTCATTGGGAAGGGTTTCTGACCATTCCTCTGGCCGAGCTGAAATTTTCCGCTGCCGGAAAAAACGGAGAGTTCCGCTTCAATGCTTACCGCAACTGCCTTTATACGATGCCGGGCGAACCGGAAAAATGGGAACAGAGCTGTTATCTGCCCGCTTACGGCGGGTGCCGGAATATCGAACGTTTCGGCTCTCTGACTCTGGCCGAGTAACCGCGGCGCCGAAACGTCCGGTATTCAGCTTCAGATCTTTAATGCGATGTTTCCCTTCAGAAGATGAAAAAACACAGATTGTGCTTTCGACGGTTCAGGAGAAGAATGCGTTTGATGCAGTAAATATATCTACTGTCCGCAATCTCCGCATTCTTTCCGAATTCGGTCGATAGCATATAACGGCAGGTCGAGCAGTGTACAGGTATGACCATCGACGGTCCGCTCCGAAGTGCGGTAATCGGACATGGATGTCCGCACGGAAAACGGCGGATGAAAATGGCTGCAGTAAACATTGAGACTTTTTGCCTGCAAATTTTTTTCTGCCTTGACCTCGATCGGAATGACAGCATCTTCAGTCTGGAAGAGGAAATCGACTTCAGCTTCGCCGTTTTCGCGCGACCAGTAATCCGGTTGGAGATTGCATTCAGTCCGCAGCTGCTGCTGGACGTATTGCTCTGTCAAGGATCCTTTGAATTCCTGAAAGACTGCGTTGCCTTGCAGAAGAGTCTTTGCACTCAGATCGGCCTTAGCTGCAAGCAAACCGACATCCAGCATAAATGCTTTGAAACCATCGGTCCGATAAGCAGACAAAGGGATGGCCGGTTTTGCAGTCCGGCAGACATGGTAAATGAGACCAGCCCCCAGCAGCCATTGCATAGCGGTCTCGAAATCCCGGGCTCTTGCCCCGGACCGCAAAGCGCCATAGATGAACTTACGGTTTTCTCTTGCAAGCTGAGCGGGAATGGAGTCCCAGATTATCTTGATGCGGGGCACGACTTCCCTGGGGGCATGTTTGGAAAAATCACGCTCGAAAGAGAGAAGGAGCCGGCGCTGAATCCTGCGCACCAGCTTCAAATCATTATGCTCAAGATAGGCATTTACGGCTTCGGGCATACCGCCGATGTAATAATAAAGCCGGAGCTGCTCGATAAGTTTGCTTTTGAATGCTGTGATCAGCGGCCAGTCGCCTGATTCCACAAGATCAGCAAGCTGCGAGTTGCCGGACGCGCTCAGAAATTCGGAAAAACTGAGGGGATACAAATCCAGAAAATCAACTTTCCCGACAGGAAAACTGTCGTCTTCATGCAGGGACACGCCCAGCAGCGAACCTGCGGCAACGATGACATATTCCGGAGCCTCTTCACAAAAGTATTTCAGAGAATTCACCGCATGAGGCGCGTCTTGTATTTCGTCAAAAACAATCAGGGTGTCTTCCGGTGTGATGGTGCATCCGGCTTCGATCTGGAATGCAGTAATGAGCCGTCGGATATCATAGTCCCCGTTGAAAATCTGCTGCATACGGCTGTTGTTGTCAAAATGGATGTAGGCTGTTTTGGAAAAATGCAGCCGACCGAACTCTTTCATGAGCCAGGTCTTGCCGACTTGTCTCGCACCTTGGATGAGAAGTGGCTTTCTGCCCGGTGCATTCTTCCAATCCAGCAGTTTTTTCAGAGCTTTTCTTTGCATAACGCCGAATCTCCGGTTTAATATTCCGGGTTAATATACTGCAAGAATAAAAAAAAAACAAGAGATATTCAGAAAATATAACCACATTTTCAGGATGACTTTTTTCTTAATCGACCACATTTTCAGGACGACTTTTTACTTAAACTGCCACATTTTCAGGATGACTTCTAACGTCAATAATCATGTTGGCTTGGAGAATATTCGAAGAAAAACAGCAAACACGCTGCCCCGAATCAGATGCGGGAATATGGGGAAAGAGGAAAAGAAACCGGGCACACGAAATGCCCTTTATGCCCGGTTGTTCCTTAAAAGTTTCAGATCTTTACCGCGCCGATGATTTCTTTGACGGACGCGATGCCTTTGCGGTCGAGCCAGGCATTGATGCCGTCGATCACCTTCAACGGCGCATACGGATCGGTGAAGATCGCCGTGCCGACCGCCACCGCAGTCGCGCCCGCCAGAAAGAATTCGACGGCGTCTTCGCCGGACATGATGCCGCCCATGCCGATCACCGGGATCTTCACCGCGCGGCTGGCTTCGTAAACCATCCGCACCGCCACCGGCTTCACCGCGGGGCCCGAAAGTCCTCCGGTGATGTTGGCGATCTTCGGACGGAACGTTTCGATGTCGATCGCCATCGCGGGGATCGTATTGATCAGAGAGACCATGTCGCTGCCGTTCGCTTCCGCCGATTTGGCGAAGTCGGCGATTTTCGTCACGTTCGGACTGAGCTTGGTAATGAGCGGCAGTTTGGTGGCGGCGCGGACCGCGGACAC